>DAOTTC010000117.1:0-21195 GCA_034437815.1 Chloroflexia bacterium
CCCACCCAGTATGCCCCTGCATGCAAGGCACCTGATGTACACATAGAAGGTGTGCGAGGAGGGCACATCGGTGAACTGGATGGCGCATGCAGTAGGTGTGGCTGTAAGGGTGGATGCGGGGGTGGTTGTGGCCGCCACCGGAGTGTTGGTGCTGGTGGGCGTATGGGTGGCGGTTGGCGTATCGGTGGGCACCGGCGTGGGGGTGAAAGTGCTGGTGGGTATGGGGGTGAAGCTGGGCGGCGGGGTGGGGGTTATCAGACCGGGACAGCCGCCCGTCACCGTCACGTTCACTGAAGCGGTCGGCATCTCCACGTTGCTGGCCACGTCTACGCCGCGCGCCTGTAACGTGTAATTGCCATCGGCTGGTATGGTCCACTCGTAGGTCCAGCTAGTGGTGCCCTGTGCTACCTGCCACGTACTGCCGCCGTTGGTGCTCACCTCCACGCGGTTCAGGCCGCTGTAGTAATCGTGGGCATTGCCCCGGATTGTATAGGCGCAGGTGTTGATGGTCTGGCCGTTCACCGGGTCGGTGATCTGCGATTCGGGGTTGTATGGGTCCAGCATGGGGTTATAACCCAGAGCGTCCACCACGAGGCCGAACTTCTCATAATCCGCTGTGTATATGCATGTAGTCTGCACTCCACGCACCGTACAGGGCAGGTAATCCACGCCCCACGCGCCGCCAAAGCCCGGCCCCGCAGTGGTGCGCAGTTCGTGCCTGATGGTCTCGGTGATGGTGGGCGGGTTGGTGTTGAGGTTCACCTCGAAGCCCCGCGTACCGGCCCTGTACCACCCGACATACAACCGGTCAAGCCCCTGCGAGATGGGCTGTATCTTCAGATTGTGCGCCTGACTGGTGGCCGCCTGCCCCGACCCGATGATGCCCGTCTCGTAATAGGGGCTGGTGATGTTGGAGATGTTGTACAGCCTGACTTTCTCCACGCTGGAGCTGTTGATGAACTCGTCTTCGATAAACACGTGGTTGCCATCGGTGGTGGGCCATGAGTGATGCACCATAAACCCCGATGGACGGATGCTGTCAATCGGGTTGAGCGCGGGGGGGTCAACGTTATGGGCAAGGGTATCCTTGTCATGGATGATCAAACCACCAGACCAGTGGGCGAGGTAAACCCGGTTGCCCACCACGGTCACGTCGTGTATATAGCTCACCCGGTCTGGGCGCTCGTAGCGGCCGGTCTGCTGGATGTTGCTCAGGTCGCTAAGGTCGAGCACCACCACGGGGTCGAACCCACCCTCAGAGCCGCCCGCCACCCATGCGTAATCGGCATCGCCGTTCTGATCGGTGGACACAAAGTGCTCGTGCATGCTGCACCAGTCGGTGCCCCGGAAGCGGGTGACGAACTGCGGATTGGCAGGGTTGGTTACGTTGTAGACGAAGAAGCCACAGCCCGTGCCGGAACCGCGCATGGTGATGGATAGGTAGTAGTTGGTGCCCTGCTTCCATGCGAAGGCCGATGTGCTGGCCGAGCCGCCTGTGGGGAATGGCACCGTCACCAGATGCACAGGGTTATAGGGGTCCGTCACCCGCCAGATGTGAAACATCCGCCTCGAAAAGCCAGACAGTGCTGCATACTGTTCCCCATCAGCGGTCTGCCAGACGGCGGGGTCGCCGTAGCCGCTACTGCACAAGTCGTTACCCGGTGCCCAAGCTATTGAGAGAGGGGATATGCCCATAAACGCAGGCTCCGGGGCCAATCCGCCGCATGGGTGCGTGAGGTGGTCCGGGCTGAAGGTCGTGTCCCTGCCCGGCGGATTGTTGATGATCTTGTGGTCGTCCGGGTCGTTGCCATCGTGGCGGTGGTTGGCGGCGTCATAGACTGCATGGCCGTCATAGCTGTGGCCGGCGTCACCCCCACCTGCCACCCCCGGATAGGCCGCGGTAACCGTCGTGCCTGTTGTGCTGAACGCTCCGACAGCCAAAGCTATTGCCAGTGACAGCAAAGCTCCTGTGAATAATAAGCGCGTGTACTTCACAATTCGCTCCTTCCGTCTGCAGAGTATATGGTGTTCATGGGCCTGTTCAGGGTCATCGTCGCCCTGCATGGCCGAACAGAACTCGGACCCGCCTGCATCCACAGAATCGTGATGCCACCGCTATGGCCGATATGACCGACGGTCCACGTTCTCTTCTCGCCCTACCCTGATGGCAGACAAGGTGATTATATCCGCTGGTCCGTCGGCCTGCAAGACCCTATGGCGGCGGAGAACGGGCCTTCATCGTTTCTTAATGCATACTCACGAAAGATGATGTGTAATGGTGAGTAATTCTGGTAGAATGGGGCATGAAAGCTCCATTGTTTGTGCGAACCCTCTCGGAAGAGGAGCAGCGCACCCTCACCGAGGGGCTACGCTCGCCCGATGCCTTTACCATGCGCCGCTCCCAGATACTGCTCGCCTCCTCCAAAGGCCAGCGCCCCTCGGAGATTGCTCGCAACCTCGGCTGCTCTTTGCAGATGGTACGCAATGTTATCAACGCCTTCCATGCAGAAGGATTGGATTGTTTGCGACCCAAGTCCCGCCGACCAAAGACGGTGCAGCCTATCTTCAACCAGGAGAAGGCACAGCGATTACGAGCTATCCTGCACCAAAGCCCTCGCACCTTCGGCAAACCCACTTCTGTCTGGACGCTGGCACTAGCTGCCGAGGTCTGTTTGGAGCAAGGAGTAACCGAGCGGCTGGTGAGCATCGAGCGAATACGCGTAGCTTTGCAACGGTTGGGAGTGGGTTGGCAGCGGGCCAAGCACTGGATTACCTCCCCAGACCCAGAATACGAGCGCAAAAAAAGAGACGCGACACCCTGATTGCTGGTGCGCTTCGCAGAGCAGCGCACGGTTGGGTGGTTGGCTACGGAGACGAAGTCTGGTGGAGCAGGTTTGCCCAACCTCGGATGCGCGCCTGGACCGAGCAGGGAAAGCCGTTGCGCTTGCAGGAGATAAAAGCGCAGAAGGACGACCCGGACCCCAAAGCGATATGCTGCTATGGATTGCTGCGCGATGACACCAACCAGATGCTTTTGCGCTTCGTTGATGGACGACCTGTGAGCCGTGTGAGCACAGCTTACCTGCAATGGGTCTGTGAGCGATTGGCTGCGGAAGGCAAGCGGGTGCTGGTGCTCATCTGGGACAACGCCAAGTGGCACGTCAGTCGTGAAGTGCTCAGTTGGATACGGCAGCACAACCGAGAGGTGCTTGGTGGCAGGCGAGAAGGCAAAGAGGGCGTGCAGATTATCCCCTGCTTTCTGCCGACCAAAAGCCCTTGGCTCAACAACATCGAGCCGAAGTGGGTGCATGGCAAACGAGCAGTTGCCGAGCCTGCCAGCAAGCTGACCGCTCAACAACTGACAGACCGCATCCGTGACTACTTCGGCTCTGATCATCATGAGTACCTTAGACAGAATGTTTCATGAATATGCATTAATCTTTCCCATAATGATCTCTCATGTTGATGTGGTACGCTAACAGTGCAATATAAGACATCGCGCAACATAGTGGTCACCATCATCACCAACCCATGCCTTGATGCGTATTCATGCAAGATGTTAGAGGAAAGGAGGAGGGTCGGGGAGGGCAAGCCTTCCCCACACCCCTCCTGCTGTTGGACACAGAGTGCCGTGAAGTAGCATTAAGCGCAGCAAAGGAGGAGACTTATGACACCGGTTCCAGATAGAGGGTATACACGCAACACCAACACCCAATCCGATGGCACCACAGACGATGACCGGCCGGTAGGTCGGGTGCTGTCTCGCAGAGAAGTGCTGGCCCTGCTGGCGGGCATGGGGGGCACATTGGCGCTGGCGGCCTGCGGCCCACTTCAGCCAAGCTCTCCCCCGACACAAACGCCGGCAACTTCAGGCCAGCCGACAAACACACCCGCGAGCAAGCTGACCGACACGCCCACTTCGGCCCCAACTGCCACCGCTGTAGGCACCGGCTCGACCTCGGCCACGACCGCTACCCCGGCCACTGCCCCAACAGCCCTGCCGGCCTGTATAGTGCGCCCGGAGCAAACTGAAGGTCCATACTATGTGGATGAACAGCTCAACCGCTCGGATATCCGCTCCGATCCCGCCGATGGCTCGGTGAAGGAGGGGGTGCTGTTAGAGCTGACCTTTCGGGTGTCGCGCATAGGCGTGGACTGCACCCCACTGGCCGGGGCTATCGTAGACGTGTGGCATTGTGACGCGCTGGGCGTGTACTCGGATGTCAGCGACCCCGGCTTCAACACCGTGGGCAAGAAATTCCTGCGCGGCTACCAGATCACAGACCAGAACGGTGTGGCACATTTCACCACCATTTACCCCGGCTGGTATCAGGGCCGAACGGTGCACATCCATTTCAAAATCCGCACCAACCCGGCGGGTGGTCAGGGCTATGAATTCACATCTCAACTTTACTTCGACGACACTATCACCGATCAGGTGCACGCCCAACAGCCATACGCCAGCAGGGGACAGCGCACCCTGAGGAACGATGGAGACGCCATATACCGCAACGGTGGTAGCCAGCTCATGCTCCCCACAATTAAGTCGGGGCAGGGCTATTCGGCGGTGTTCGACATCGGTTTGCATATAGCCTGATTCGGCCCGCGGGTTCCGACCCCGACCGCTCAACCAAACTGCGGACTACATGCAGGAGGCACAATATGATAAGCGATCAGATGGACAATGATCCCAACAGAGTCAATGTCAACAATAATGATGACAATGATGACGCCGGCATGAATACCGACTATACAGGACGGGTCGGGGCCGGCGAATGCTCGACAACCGATCAGGAGCGGGCACCGCACGCACTTGCACCACAGGCAACGAACGCAGCGGGCACAACCACTACACCCCTCACGTATGATAGCAGCCGGATTTCAGAGAACACACGCCGCCTCCCGAGATGGCCTGTGGTCGCGATGCGCCGGGGTGTAGTGGGGCTGATGCTGGCGGTGGCGCTGATCTTCGGCATGGTACTGGGCGGCGCGGGGGCAGGCACAGTTATGCTGGTGAGCGGGCACACCCTCGCTGCCACCAGCACGACTACTGCCACCACCGGTGGCCCCTCGAGTCCTGAGATGGTAACCACAAACCAGACCACCACCGACATCGGCACGATCTATCAGAAGGCATCAGCCTCTGTGGTAAGGATAAGCGTGAGGGTGCAGAGCAGGGGCAGATTCCGCGTTGGCGGCGAGGCCGTGGGCACGGGCATGATTATAGACGCACAGGGTCACATCTTGACCAATTACCACATTATCGAAGGAGCATCTTCGATCAGGGTGGAGCTGGCCGACGGTAGCGAGTATACGGCCTACGTCACAGGCACCTCACCGCAAGACGATCTGGCCGTGATACAGGTCACTGCGCCTGCAGACAAGTTGGTGCCTATCCAGTTGGGCGATTCGTCCACCGTGCGGGTCGGCGACGAGGTAATAGCCATAGGTTACCCTTACGGGCTTGACCAGAGCGTCACCGAGGGCATCGTGAGTGGGCTGGACCGCGAGGGCACAGGCTCCAATGGCGGCAGCACGCTCACCGGCCTCATCCAGACCGATGCGGCTATCAACCCCGGTAACAGCGGCGGCCCCCTGCTCAACGTGCATGGGCAGGTTATAGGAGTGAATACTATGATCGAAAGCCCGGTGAATGCTTTCACGGGTGTAGGGTTGGCAATCCCCATCAACCACGTCAAAGAGGTGCTCGCTCAGCTCGTTCAGGGCAGTTAGAATCGGGCGGGGCGACCACACTGTCACCATGCACCCCACCCGTGCTATCTTCGAGCCGTTATGGCGTTGTACACTATCTTGGCTATCTGCCCTCTGGTGGCTGGGTTGCCGGGGCGGAAATAGGGTGTGCGTCGTGGGTCGCAGGGCTCCGGGTTGCCACATGGATAGCCGCCGATGATGCCCCTCGCCGCCGCCGTCTCCACGTAAGCGTAAAAGGTGGAGCCGGGCGGCACGTCGGCGAAGGTGGCCTCCGGGGGATTCTGAAGCGCCCACCCCTCGGCCAGCACCACTATCTTGACCACCTGACCGCGCGTGGTGTTGTTCCACGGACGGAATGTGTTATCTGCATAGCCCGAGACTACCCCGTGACAATACAGATAGCGCACAGGCTCGTAAAAATAAGCATCGCGGGGCACGTCGGTGAATGGCATAGCACACGGAGTGGCGGTGGGGGTCGCGGTGGGCGCAGGCATGGGTGTGCTGGTAGGCGTCGGTTGAGGGGTAAATAGATCGCGGGCTGCGTAAATGTCCTGATTGCCGTTGCGCACGTCCACCCACGCTCCCCATACCACCCCGGGCGCTGCGGACAGCCCTATATAATCACCTATGCCATCTGCACCTTCAGGGATGTTTTCGTTGGGGTCGGAGGGTGCACTGCTCACGCGGACCCCGGGCGACCAAGTCAGGCCGCCATTGGTGGAAGTGCGCGCATAAGCGTGGTACAAGCGATTGGCCGGGTCTTCGCGCCGGTCGAGCCACAGGGCGGTGAGGCGGCCATCAGGTGCGGCGGCCAACGCCGGGAACCATTGATCGCGCACAACGCCGGGCGGGTCGTCGTTCAACCGCTGGGGCGCGCTCCAAGTAGCGCCATCATCGGTCGAGCGGCTCATCAGGATGTCTATGCCGTTGGATTGGGCATAGCGATAGTCTTGCCATATCATAGTCAGCCAACCGCGCACCGGATCGCGGGCCAGACTGTGGTAGGTGAAGATGCGCCACACCTCACCCGGCAAGTTGTAGGGGGGCTGCTGAATGGTGAACAGAGGAGTGTTCGGGCTGAAGGTCTGCCCACCATCGGTGGAGCTGGTCAGCACCAGCGTGCCGATCTGACCGGGGCTGGCATCGTGCAGAAACACCACCACCAGCGTGCCATCGGGCAGTACCACCATCTGTGCACCGTCGTTGCCGCTCGCCCAAGCCCCCTGACTCACTTGTACAGGCACACTCCACGTAGCGCCTCGGTTCGTGGAGCGCGCGGCCCATATCTCGGCCTTGCCGAAGCGCGTCCAAGCCACATAGATGGTCCCGTTGCGTGGGCCACCGGTAGCATCGAACGCCATCCAAGCCTTGTCGTCGAAATGCCCGGATGGAGGGGTGATAGCTACTGCCGGCGACCAGTTGAGGCCCCCATCGTCCGACCACGAGGTATAGATGCCGGCATTGGGCCAGTTCACGATACCAGTCCATAGCAGGTAAGCCCGGCCATCCGGCCCGAAGAACACAGCGGGGTCCGTATGTGCGGTAATACTTGGCTCAAGCTCGGGGAAGGGTTGTTCCAGCCACGTCAGCCCACCGTCCGTGGTGGTGTCTATGTGGTTGATGGAATACGCACCGAAGCGGAAATCCTTGGTGACCACGATGGCGTTGTCCACATCGAATGGGTTGGCGGCGATCAGCGGTTCGTTCTGGCCCGCACCCCCCGCCTCCTGAGTGGCCCGCCGGTCCTGCTCCCATGCGGGCGCGACCGGCACGCCTATAAACCCCGCCGCAAGCATCAGACAAGCACAGGCGAAAGCCGAAAGGCTAATTATCTGTCTGGTGGTAAAAGGCATACTTCGATCTATAGACCGGACCATGAATGCCCGGCCAACTTGTGCGAGGCGTCACCGATGCTATTATATGGCATTCGGCGTGCCATAGAGGGAAGACATCGCTCTCCCCTTTCCCGAACACTACGCATAAATATGCACTAGCGGCAGTAGGAACTCTTCATTTAATACCAAAACGTCATGGGTCTGTAAAAGGGGTGCCGTGGTGTCCCTAGTTCTCCCCTACCGGCGGGTGCCCTCTGGGTGCGGGGGTACAAGTGTCCCCCAGCCTATCCCCCTCCCAATCATGGCCTTTCTATGGAGAATTGGTATTACGGATACCCTCTTCAGAAGCGCGGTGGGGCAGGACGCCCATATAATAGGCGGCCCGCAAAAGCAACAGCGGGATGCAGTGCGCATCCCGCTGCCGGGTTTATTCGAGAGAGCGCTTGCCCTGTTTGCCGCTCCCACTGGCTACCCTACCCCCTATCTTTCGTGCTCGCCATACAGCATCTGGCGTATGGTGAGCACCTCCTGCCTCATCTGGTTATCGGACTCCACCTGATTCTCGATTTTCTCATAGGAGTGCATAGCGGTAGTGTGGTCGCGCTTGCCGAAATACTGGGCGATCTGAATGAAGGGCATCTCGATCTCCTCGCGCATCAGATACATGGCGATCTGCCTCGGCACCAGCACCTCGCGGCTGCGCGACCCGGTCTTGAGGTCCTCCGGTTCCAGATTGAAGAAGCTGGATACCATCTCTACTATGCGGTCTGCGGTGATAGGCCGTCTGCGCGAGTTGGCCCCCAGATCGTTGAGCGAGGCCGCCGCGAGGTCAACACTGATGGGGGCGTTGTTGAGTTGGGCATAGGCAATGATGCGGTTCAGCGCGCCTTCCAACTCACGTATATTGCTTTGCACCTTGCGCGCGATGAAATCAATCACGTCCATGGGCACCGACACGGACACCGACTCGGCTTTGGCGCGCAGGATAGCTATCCGTGTCTCCACGTCGGGCGGCTGGATATCCGCGATCAGGCCCCACTCGAATCTGGAGCGGAGGCGCTCTTCGAGCGTCAGGATGGCTTTGGGCGGGCGGTCCGAGGTCAACACGATCTGCTTGTTGGCCCCGTGGAGCGCATTGAATGTATGGAAGAACTCTTCCTGAGTGCTCTCCTTGCCTGCGATGAACTGGATATCATCTATCAACAGCACGTCGGCAGAGCGGTACATAGCCCGGAAGTGTTCGTTACGCTGGTCGCGAATGGCGTTGATGAGGTCATTGGTGAATTTCTCAGACGACACATACAGCACTTTGATGCCGGGGAAGCGCCGCATCACATCGTGTCCGATGGCGTGCAGCAGGTGGGTCTTGCCCAACCCCACACCTCCGTATAGGAAGAGGGGGTTATAGGCCGCCGCCGGTCTCTCGGCTACTGCGCGTGCCGCCGCATGCGCGAGCTGATTGCTCTTGCCCACGATGAAGCTGTCAAATGTATAGCGGGGGTTGAGCATGGAGGCTTCTTCCATCGGCATCTCGAACTGGTATGCCGAACCTCCTCCGGGCACCGTTCTTTTCACGTGGGGCAGAGGCCCGGACATAGTGGTCCCTCTCGAGCCGGTCACGCCAGTGCCGGGGGCACCACCACGCACCAGACTGGTGACGCCCGCACCACCCGACTGCATGCTCGGCTCGCGCCCACCGGCCATCTGCGGGGAAGCCACGCCCGGGGCCTGTGCCGCGGGGACGGCCGGCATGCCCTGCGCACCACCGATCGGCTGAGGCTGGGCGCGTATGCCCGCGGCCAAGCCGCTTACCTGCTGGCCGGCTGCCATGGGCAACACCTCCTCACGCGTACCCACACCGTCAAGTGCGTGCAAGGCCCGTCCCCTGTCCCCCCGCTGAGGGGTCTTCACCTCGAAGCGCACCTGTACCTCTCGCCCCAGCACATTGCGCAAGGTCTCGGCTATGAGCTTGCTGAAGCGTTTCTCCAGCCATTCTCTGGCAAAGTTGCTGGGCACTGAGATGGCTACGCTGTGGTCGTCGAACTCGGCGATTGTTGTGTTCTTCAGCCATGTCTGGAAGCTGGGTGCAGGCACCTTCAGCTGTAGCTCTCCCAGCGCAGCCTGCCACACTTGTTTGGCGTTCATGCCGTTCATGCAGCCCTTCCCTCCTGCGTGCAATCTTTGGTGCGACTCTTACCTGACTCTTGTCTGACCCTTGCCTGACCGCTCGTCCGTCTCACTGCTCGCATCACCTGTGCATTCAACCACGCGTTCAGGCCGAAAACGTTGCTGAGATCAGGGGCTTACCCATCCCCACAGAGCTTCAATGCACAAAATCATAGCAGCCGACATGCAACGAATCAATGCTTTATGCGCCCAATTTCCATAACAGCGCCTAATACCTCTGTGCTTGCGTTCGCATCTATGGCGCTTTTTCCACAGTGCATGTGGACGCAGTTTTGCACATATGCACCCCCTGATGTGCATAGCCCTCCCTTCAAGCGTGTCTACCCTACATGTTGTGGGTCTCATGCCCTTAATATACAACATATTGTTCGCTTTGTCTAGCCCCTTGACGCAAAAAATCCACAGACTGTCCCCATATAGTAAGGGGCCTTTCAAAATCGTATGCGCTTACCTAAAACTGGCAGAGGTTTAAAGTGATTGAAGGGTGGCGGGCAGCCATAAGCGGCTCCTCGCTTTATGCTACCCGGGAATTTGGCTGAGGACTGGTCCCCGAGGCGCTGTAAGGATAATTCAATTTAGCCGGCAGAGTCAAGGCTTTTCACGTCGGAATCTGAGGATAAATCTATAAGCGTTTTATCTAGCTCCCCTATCTGTGATATTAGTCAAAGTCGCTAGAACAAATGCACCGAGACAATACACACAATAGGCAACCTGCTGGAGGCATGCCCCACTAAGCATTCAAGGCATCAATGATATGTGTGGGGCCGAGAACATATCATGAAAACAAGCCCCACCTGTGCTGCACAGGTGGGAGCTTGGGTGCTCGGCAAAAGCACACTACAGCATTTCGGCGCTGTGTCAGCGCGACCCGGTGTCGCAGGTTACCCAACCGTAGCCGTTGGAACCGATCCACCAGCCGCAACCTATATCGTTCACGGAAGGGTCGGTGAGCACCGCGTAATGACCGGGGCTGTCCCACCACGCGGCCACCGCCGACTGTGCGGTGTCGAAGTTGCAAGCCACCACTTCGCCCCTGCCGAAGCCTTCATAGCCGGCCTGCTCTATGCGGTCCCACGGGGAACTCCCGTCGGTGCCGTTGTGCTGGCACAGCCCGAGCGGGCCGATGTCGTTGGAGTGACGGCGGGCCGCATAAGTAAGGGCTATATCAATTCGCAGGGTTGGCAGACCCATGGCCGCCCGCCGCCGGTTGATCTCGTCCACCGTTTGCTGCTCGTGCGGGGTCAGCCTGAAGCCGCTGTCCCCCGTGATGGCCGTGTACACGATCTTGGATATCTGGCCGCGGGTGGCTGGGTTGCCGGGGCGGAAGGTGTTATCGCTGTAGCCCGATATAACATGGCGGGCCGCCGCCGTCTCAATATACACATAGAAAGCGCTGCCCACCGGCACGTCCCGGAACGTGGCCGTTGGCGGGTTGATCAGAGGCCACGCCTGCGCGAGCACCACAGCCTTGGTGAGCTGTCCACGCGTGATTTCGGCGCCGGGGCGGAAGGTGCCATCGGCGTACCCACTGATTACGCCTCGCGCCCGCGCAGTCTCTACATAGACGTAGAATGGGTTATCCTGCCGGACGTCCGAGAAGCTCGGCACCGGCGGGTTGACCAGAGGCCACCCCTTGGCCAGCACCACTATCTTTGACAGCTGGCCGCGGGTGGTGTTATTGCCGGGGCGGAAGGTGCCATCCGCGTAGCCGCTTATGGCTCCCCTGCACGACAGATAGCGCACCGCTTCATAGAAGTAATCGGTGTTGCGCACGTCTACAAAATTGATCTCGCACGAAGTGAGGCCTTCCGACTGGCCGCTTTCGTTGGTGGTAGCACTCGTGCTGCCCGGTCCGTTCCCTGCAGCGGCCACGGCAGCCTCAGAATATACGCCTGAGATCACCACTGCCGCTATCAGCATCATGCAACAGGCCTTTCTCAGACTCCTCATGGGGCATGTGATTACGTCGAAATGCATGATGTCTCCCTTGTTTCGAGCTGCGTAACTTGTCTTGAGGGGGAAGTGGGCAGGTAAGAATGCTAGGTAGGTGTAGTCGAGTGGTACACCCCTTGGCGGGTCTAGTATAACAAGTCGATAGCACAAGATGAATACGTCATTTTACGCAATTAGGCCCGGTTGGGCTGGTACTTTCTGGCTAGAGCCGAGGCGGGAGTGCACAAAACAGGGGGCGCACGAACCACGAACGCGGGATTCGAGAACCCCGTTCATGCGCTCAAGAAGATCGACTAACCGGTGGTACCGCCTTAGGACCCTTGTGTATAACACAAGGAAGGGGTTGAGGAGGGCATAGTGCCATTTGCAGGCCGAACGCCTGCGCTCTGGAAGCTATATTAAGTCAAGTGCGGGTGGTCGCGGTCAGCGCTACACCGGGGTCATCCCGACAGGCCGGGGCGTTGAGTGCGACTGCAAGCGCGGGCGCATACCCCTCTCAGGCACGGTGGGCGCGACCAAGAATATCACCACGTCCCAAGCCACATGGCTGACGATCAGCGTAGCCGTAGGCACCTTCATAGCCGACAGCAGCCCCCAGAACGCCCCTGCCACCGTGGCGGCTCCTATCAGTGCGAGATTGCCCGTGACCACATGCGCCCCGCCATATGCGACGGTAGCCGCCACCATGCCCGGCCATTTGCCGTACATACGCATCAGTCGCGCCTGCACCAGACCTCGCCAGAAAAGCTCCTCGGCCGGCCCGATCACCACAGCCAGCCTCGCCGCGATCTCCGGTCTGGGCCGCAAAGCGCGCAGATCGTATATAGACTCGATCTCGGTCGCGCCGCTGGGCAGTATTCGCCGGGCAAGCCTGTCGCCGATGTGGAACACACCGTACAGTAGCATGGCCGAGCCAAGCCCCTGCCAGATGTCTTGCGACTTTACGCGGGTGCGCCTGAGCTCAGGCTCGGCCAGCAATGCGAGGGTACCCAGCCCCAGACCTGTGAAGGTCATCCTCTGCCAGAAACGCTCTCTCGGCCCACGAAAAGTGAGAGCGAAGGCACCAAAAGCCACGGCCAGCCCGGCGCATAGCACGCGATCTCGGAGCAGCCTGCCGATTTTCACGCGCCGAATGCTCCCCATGCCAAAGCGAGGATGAGGCCCAGCACCAGCAAGAGGCCGAAAGCCGCGTGCAGCTGAGCGGTCTCAAGGTCAATCATGGCGATGGCACGTTGTTGGCCGCTCACACCCAGTTCGGCGGCCCGCACGGCCCGCACCAACAGCGGCAGAGATAGCATCGCCAGCAGGCTGGTGGGCGGCAGCACACCGAACATCACCGCCACCGTCAGCGCCAGATATGCGCCCACCACCAACGATATATATAGGAAGTAAGCCGCCCGACGCCCGTAGCGGATGGACAGCGTAGCCATGCCCGCGCGTGCGTCGTCGGTGATGTCGCGCCACTCGTTGCCGTGCAATATGGCGGCCACCAGCAGGCCTACCGGTATGCTCAACACCAACGCCTGCCAGCTAAATTGGCCGGTAATCACGTAGTACGCGCCCACCACCATGAGCGGCCCCATCAACAGGAACACCAGTGGTATGCCTGCCGCCTTGAACTTGTACTCCAGCGGCGGGGCGGTATATCCCCACCCACCCAGCAGGCCCAGCAGGCCCAGCACCAGCACAGGCCAGCCGCGTTCGATGATCAGCCAAACCCCTATGATGGTGGCCAAAGCGAAAGCCACCGCCACCAGCGCGAAGGCTTCCTTCTCGGTGAGCCTACCTTTGAGCAAGGCCTGACTGGCTCGGGGCGAGGTGATGGTGTCCACGCCCTTGCGCACATCGTAGATTTCGTTGGTGACGTTGGTGCCTACGTGCAGCAGCACTGCGCCGAGCAGTGCGAGCACAAAGAGCGGCCAGTTGAGCACTCCGTTGATGGCCGCTAACGCCCCCGCCGCCGCCACCGGTGTGATTGATGCGGTGAAGCTGAACGGGCGAGTTATCTCATACCATGCGGCTACCCGCCGCTTGAGCTTGGACCACGGGCTGAGGGTCCGATCGTCCGCAAGCGCGGTGGGCACCCCGGCCGCTTGAGCGACCATTCCGGCCAGTTCGGAGACCTTTACAACCGACCGTGCGGCCTCTATTCCGGCAGGTGCGGTGACCTTCTGGGTGCCATACAGCACGGCGGCATCTAACAGTTTCTCCACCTGCTCGTCGTCTTGCACCACAGGCTGCAACACCGGCAGGTCCATGCCCGCCTGATAGTAGGCCCAAGCTTTGGCCGCAACATCTTCGCGCGTGCCGCACAACAGGAACGCATCTAGCATCTCATCAGGGATGAGGTTGGCCGCGGTGTGGTAATCCTCTGCCCGCCACGCCGCGGCTATGCGGTCGCGCAGTTCCCTGTCAAAACCCACCTGCTGCAACGCGAAGTCGGTCTGGATGCCCATCATATAGATCACGAACGGTTCACGCTTGGCGCGGTTCAGGGCCTCGCGGCGCGTCTCATCAATGAAGGTGAGCAGGTAGCCGGCGGTGTGCACGGCGTTTTCGGGCCTACCCGCTTCCAGCGACGCGGCTCGTATTTTGGCCACCATCCTCTTAAAATTGGGGATGGATTCGGCAGGGCGTGCCAGATAGCCGTCGGCCTTCTGTCCAGCCAGCCTTAGCATGGGCGTGCGGTAGGCGGCAATGTAGATGGGCACGTGGTGCACGGGCGGGAACATGGGCTGTATTGGCGGCAAACCGGGCGTAGCCGAGGGGATGCGCTGGCCGGCCCACATAGCACGCAAGAGGTCAATCGCCTTGGAGACCTCTTCCACGCCTTTATCGGGCGTGTAGGGGATACCCATCTGAGCAAGGCGCAGGGGCAGAGCCGTGCCCATACCCAGAATGACGCGCCCCGGTGCCATTTCGTCAATGGCGCTGATGGTCATAGCTACCAGCACAGGATGGCGCGTGAATGGATTGAGCGCGCCCAGCCCTACCTTTATGCCGGGCACGTGGGATGCGATGGCCGATGCATAGGTTACCGCATCTCGCTCGAAATACGAGTCGTGGATCCAAATGGAGTGTAGACCCCGCCGATGGGCCTCGTGCGACCAGCGGATCACGTCCTTCACATCCCCTCTGGCCGCCAGCCCGAAACCCACAGGCTGCACAAGCTCGCTCATGGTCGCCCTCCTGCAATTACACCAAGCGTTATGACCGCGAAATTGTGATAAGCATCACAATCATTGTACTGCTGTCTGATGCTCCTGTCAATACCCTCGCCGCTGACATCCGAAATCATAATATATGCATATTCACGCAAAATGTTGGGGGAAGGGAGAGGGCCGGAGAGAGCGAAGCCCTGCCCACATCCCTCCTGCTCTTAGGGAAAGGGGTGGTAGGATGCAAGGCTCGGTGTCCACAGCACTGGCAATCATAGGTATTATACTCTACAATAGTTAACAGTCGTGAACGGGGCAGATACCGTCTGCGACGCAACATCGACAGCCAAGGGAGGTCGAACTCAGCCTTGAACCTGATACAACCAACGGGCAATTCCTACAAGCCAATACCAGAGCGCATTGGCCGGTTGAACGAGCTAGCGTATAACCTGTGGTGGACGTGGTACCCCGATGCCCTCCGCTTATTCTCAGATATAGACATGGACCTGTGGGAGCTGGTGTACCACAACCCCGTGAAGTTCCTCAACGAGGTACGTCAGGCTACACTGGAAGAGGCGGCACAAAACCCCGACTACGTGGCTCACTACGACAGGGTGATGGCCGCCTTCGATCAATATATGTCCCCTGCATCCACATGGTTCTCCTCTCAGCACCCTAACCAACAAGGCCCCATCGCCTATTTCTCGGCAGAGTTCGGCTTGCACGAATGTCTGCCCATCTATTCGGGCGGGTTGGGCGTGCTGTCGGGCGACCATGCCAAGGGTGCATCCGATCTGGGTGTGCCCATGGTGTTCGTAGGCTTCCTCTACCCACAGGGCTACTTCCGCCAGATCATCAATCCGGATGGGTGGCAGGAGGCAGTGTATGAGAAGCTGGACTTCGACGACGCGCCCGTACTGCCTGCCCTCACTCCGGACGGGCGCGAGGTGATCATCAGCGTAGACCTGCCGGGGCGCACCATCTATGCCAAAGTGTACCGCATTCAGGTGGGTCGGGTGCCCCTGTATATGATGGACACCGACATCTACCCCAACGCCCCCGCCGATCGCGAGCTGTCGGCCCGCCTGTACGGGGGCGATCAGGAGATGCGTATAGCGCAGGAGATCGTGCTGGGTATAGGGGGAGTGCGCGCACTGCGGGCGCTGGGTATTAACCCTTCTGCATGGCACATGAACGAAGGCCACTCGGCCTTCCTTGTGCTTGAGTTGTGTCGCGAGCGCGTGCAGCAGAAAGGCGAGACGTTCGAGCAAGCCCTCAAAGAGGTGGCCTCGCACACGGTGTTCACCACCCATACGCCGGTGGCCGCGGGCAACGACATCTTCTCCTTCGACCTGATGGAGAAGTACTTCAGCAATTACTGGCCGCAGTTGGGCATTGACCGCGATACCTTCTTCAATCTGGCCCGCGAAGGCCAGCCGTGGGGTGCGGGTTTCAGCATGACCGCGCTGGCCATTAAGGGGTCTAACTACCGCAACGGCGTGAGCAAACTGCACGCGCGCGTGTCGCGTCACATGTGGCACTGGCTGTGGCCCGACCGACCGGTGGACGAGGTGCCCATCACCGCCATCACCAACGGCGTGCATACGGGCACGTGGCTGGCCCCTGAACTGCGCGAGATGTACACCAGATACCTTGGAGCCGACTGGTACGAGCGGTTGGACGACCCGGCCACGTGGCAGGCCATTTACAGCATACCGGACGAAGAGCTGTGGGCCATCCACAACAGGCTGAAGCTGGCGCTTATTGAGTTCACGCGCAAAAGGGTAGCACGGTGGCACGAGCGCACAGGCGTGCCCGCCCCCGCCGACCCCGTGCTCGACCCCACCGCTCTGACCATTGGCTTTGCGCGGCGCTTTGCCACCTACAAGCGGGCCACGTTGATCTTCAACGATGTGGACCGGCTGGTGTCTGTTCTGAACAAACCGGGTCGGCCAGTGCAGATCATCTTTTCGGGTAAAGCCCACCCCAGAGATGACCCCGGCAAGCAGTTCATCCAGCATGTGATATGGGCATCGCGCCACCCGGGCCTGCAAGGTAAGATCGTGTTCATAGAAGACTACGACATGAACGTGGCCCGCTATCTGGTGCAAGGCGTGGACCTGTGGCTCAACACCCCGCGCCGCCCCTACGAGGCCAGCGGCACCAGCGGCATGAAAGCCTCGATGAACGGCGTGCCCAACTGCTCGGTGCTGGACGGCTGGTGGGCCGAGGGCTACAACGGCAAAAATGGCTGGGCCATAGGCGAGGGCCTAGAGTTCGGCAACCCCGATGAACAGGACTGGAGCGATGTGGAGTCGCTGTACGCTCTGTTGGAAGGGGCCATTGTGCCGCGCTTCTACAACCGCGACGAATCGGGCCTGCCCCGCGAGTGGATCGCTACCATGAAAGAGGCTATCGTCAGCATCACACCACGCTTTTCGATCCGCCGCATGGTCAAAGAATACACCGAGCAGTTCTACATACCTGCCATGGCGGCACAGCAGGTGCCTCTGCCTGCATAATATACCCGTGGCGGCGTGTGGGCATGGTGCGACCATGGGGCACCGGCCAACCCGGCCAGCAAACAACATGCCCAATACAGAAGGGACGAAGGCGACACATCTGTGCACATATGCGCCTTCGTCCCTTCTCTTTAGCCCCATTCCGGCCCCGATGCGGGCTAAGCCGCCGCGGGAAGGTGCTCGTCCTCGACCGGCGGCAGGCTGGCAACGTTAGGAGCCGATGGAGGGGTTGGCCCCTGTATTCGTGCGTAGGCGGCCTGCCGCTTGGGTCCAAAGCCCTTCAGCTTGGCGACTTGACCACGTCGGGCGGCGTCGGCCAGCTCGGCAGGCGTGCTTACACCAAGCTCTTTGTGTAGCCGCAGCGCCAGCTTGGGGCCGATACCCTGCACGGTCATCAACTGCTCCACGGCGGGCGGCAGGTCAGCCTTCAGTTCCACGTAAAACTGCATAGTGCCCGTGCGAGCCAACTCACGTATCTTACCACCCAGTCGCTTGCCCAGCCCCAGCATGGGCCACATCTCTTCGTTCATCACAGCTTCTAACGCCTGCGGGCCGAGCCGCAACAGCATAAGTGCTGCCTGCCGGTAGCGAGCTATCCTGTATTCGTTGGCCCCGGACATCTGCAGAAGCGATGCACAGTTGAACAACACCTGTGCCGCCTGCTCATAGGAGATCACGGGCCGATTGCTAATAATCTTCAAACTCGTTGCGCTCATCTCACAATCCTCTTTCACAACTTCCATCCAAACTTATCGGTCCAGAATCTTCCCCAGACGCATTTCGTACCCTGTTGCGTGGCCCGAAACTGGAACTTCTGTTTCAATTATACCCTAAAATAGGTGGTTTGGTCAAAACCGATGTGCTAATGATGTTATCATTGCCCCAACCACGCAACCTACCTGTAGAGCTTCAGCACCGGCATTCGAACCCTGCCCTCATCTAGGGTATAATACCATTGAGACGCTTGCGCCGTCCTGTGCGTACATGCAGTAGGAGGAAAGCCCATGGGTAGAGCGTCATACCTCTTCAGGTTGCTTCGGGCGGCATATCTCGGCTCGCTATGTCTGGGCCTGTGTCTGTTGATGCTGGGGAGCCTGCTGGAGCCTCTCGCAGCGCATGCCAGCCCCGCGGCACAAGGCCAGCCGGGGAGCGGTTTCGTGTATGTAGCCCCATTCAAACTGCCCATCACCCCCATCAGCGCCAACTATTACGAGCGGCTGGTGCGCACCGCCGAGGCGGACGGGGCCAACGCCCTCGTGATCCAGCTAGATACGCCGGGCGGGCTGGTCGATTCAATGAACGTGATAGTGCAGCGCACGCTTGGTAGTCGCGTGCCGGTGATAATATACGTGTCCCCGCCGGGGGCGATGGCGGCATCTGCCGGGGTGTTTATGGTGTATTCAGGACACGTGGCCGCCATGGCTCCCAACACCACCATAGGTTCGGCTGAAGTGATCTTCCAGAGCGATGGCGCAGGCGACGATTCGGATTCTGGCAGTGGCAACGACGAAGCCATGCGGCGCAAGGCAACCAACGAATTGGTTGCCCGCATCCGCAGTCTGGCGGCTCACCGAGGCCGCAACGCCGACTTCGGCGAGAAGGCCGTACGCGAGAGCGCTAACCTGCACGCAGAGGAGGCCGCCGCCCAGAAGGTGGTGGACTTCGTGGCCCGCGATCTAGACGACTTGCTGAACAAGGCCGATGGCCGGCAGGTGGACGTAAACGGCCAAAAGCTCACCGTCAAGACCAGAGGCGCTACGGTGCGAAGTCTGGACCTGAACTTCGCAGAGCAAGTGCTCCTGCTCATCACCAACCCCAACGTGGCCTTCCTGCTGATCAGTCTGGGCACGTTGGGCATTACATGGGAGTTCATCAACCCGGGTTCGGTGTTCCCCGGGGTGGTCGGCGCGCTCATGCTGTTGGTGGGCTTGCTCGGTCTGGGTACTTTGCCGATCAATCTGGCTGGTCTGGTGTTCCTCGTGTTTGCCTTTGTGCTGTTCATCGCCGATATATTCGCCCCTACGCACGGCATACTGACGGCCGGTGGTATAATCTCGCTCATTATCGGGGGTTTGCTCTTGGTGAATACACCCGGCCTGCCCGATGAGTTACGAGTGTCACCGTATGTGGTCATGGGCACTGCCGTGGGGTTGGGGAGTTTCTTCTTCCTCGCGGTGTACAAGGTGTATAGGGCCAGACGCGCCAGACCGACCATCGGGCGAGAGAGCCTCGTGGGCAAGACCGCCGAGACGCGCACCGACCTCGCCCCGGAGGGCATGGTGTTCGTAGATGGAGAGTTGTGGCACGCCGTAAGCACCGACGGCCACGTCCCTTCAGGCCAGCGCGTGCAGGTGGTGGCCACCGAAGGCCTGCGCCTCAAGGTCAGGCCCCTCTTCACCGAGTCCGAAGGTGCTGAGACCCGCAAATTGTGAGAAAGGAGTCCGACAATGGCTGACATACTGAGCCTGCTGGCCTTTCTGGTGCCGATCGCGATTGTGCTGTTTAGCGTGGCCGGGTCGGCTATAAAGGTGGTGCAGGAATACGAGCGCGGCGTGATATTCCGTCTTGGTAGGCTGGTGGGAGCGCGCGGCCCCGGGTTGTTCTTCATCATCCCGTTCGTGGATCGGATGGTAAAGGTAGACCTGCGTGTGGTGACCCTCGACGTGCCGTCGCAGGAAGTGATAACCCGCGACAATGTGACGGTGCGGGTTAATGCCGTGCTGTACTTCCGCGTGTTCGACCCGGAGAAAGCGGTGGTGGCTGTGACCGACTACGTGCGGGCCACCCACCAGATCGCGCAGACTACCCTGCGCAGTGTGCTGGGCCAATCGGAGTTGGACGAACTGCTCGCCAACCGGGAGGCCATCAACATGCGCCTGCAACAGATAATTGACGAGCAGACCGAGCCTTGGGGCATCAAAGTAGGCATCGTAGAAGTAAAAGATGTGGAACTGCCCCAGTCCATGCAGCGCGCCATGGCCCGTCAGGCCGAAGCCGAGCGTGAGAAGCGCGCCAAGATCATCCATGCCTCGGGCGAATACGAGGCTGCTAAGACGCTGGCCGAAGCGGCCCGCATCATCGGGTCCGAGCCGACCGCCATCCAACTGCGATATCTGCAAACTTTGACCGAGATCGCCTCTGAGCGCAACTCGACCATCATCTTCCCGATACCTATCGAGTTGATCAGCCTGATCCCCAACGTGTTGGCCCGACGAGATGGCGCAGCCGCCGGTCCGCGCCTGCCGGAAAGCTCGCCCACCTTCGATACACTGCCCGTGGGCGGATCACACCTGCCGGAGACAGCGCAGACCGGCCCCGAAGGTGAGCCTCAAGCCGACGTGCCCGCTCGTGGCTCGCGCCCACCTGTAGGCGAAGATCAGCTCAGAGAGTACGCCGAAGAGAAAGCCCGCTTCATGGAAGGCGACATTCATACCTCGCGGGATGAAGAGCCGCCTGAGCGGAAATAAGGAATAACTTCGTCACCTAATAACGCGAACGCCACTCCATGCCGAGCAGGTAACCGTGCAGACCATGCCCGATTTCGCTATCAGGCAGGCCGGACCGCAAGACCTGCCTTTCATGTGGGATATGTTGCACGAGGCCGCCTCGGTCAGCCCCACCATCCGGGCGATGAGCAGGCAGGCCGCGCTTGCCCTGCCTACGGTGCGCCGGTATCTGGAGGGCTGGGGTGCCAGAGGGGATGCGGGAGTGGTGGCGGTGGACCGGCACGGCAACCGGCTTGGGGCGGCATGGTACCGCCTCTTCCCGCAGGAGATGCCGGGTTACGGGTTCGTGTCGGCAGATGTACCCGAGTTGTCCATCGGGGTG
>DAOTTC010000118.1:0-7437 GCA_034437815.1 Chloroflexia bacterium
GATGAACACCGCCGGGTCGGGGTCCCACAGCACCACGTCAATCTTCTCGCCGTTGAGTTCGTCCACGATCTTCTGGATGCGCTGGCCCTTCATGCCCACGCATGAGCCGACCGGGTCCACATTAGGCTGCCGGGCCGCTACGGCCACTTTGGAGCGCATGCCAGCCTCGCGGGCGATGCTCTTGATCTCTACGATGCCGGCCTGTATCTCCGGCACCTCCAGTTCGAACAGGCGGCGCAGGAAAGCGCGGTCGGCACGGGACACGATCAATTGTGGGCCTTTGGCGTTCTTCTCGACTTCCAGCAAAAGCACGCGCATGCGCTGGCCGGAGCGATAGCGCTCGGTCTTCACCTGATGATTAGGTGGCATGACGGCCTCTGCGCGGCCCACGTCCAGTATCCAGTTGCCGTTCTGGTCCTGACGCTGGAAGGTGGCGAGCACAATATCACCCTCCCGGTCGGCGAACTCGCTGAACACGCGGTCGCGCTCGGCTTCGCGGATGCGTTGCATCACCACCTGCTTGGCAGTCTGCGCGGCGATGCGCCCGAAGTCCGCAGGGGTGGTCTCTTTCTCGATCACATCGCCCACCTGCGCATCCGGGTCTATGCGGCGGGCCTCTTCGAGCGAAATCTCGGTCGCCGGGTCCTCGACCTGTTCGACCACAGTGCGTCGCTCGAAGACGCGGGCCTCACCCGACTGCAAGTCGAGTTTGACCGCAACGTTCTGGTCGGTGCCAGATATGCGCCGGTACGCTGTGATGATAGCATCCTCGATGCCCCGCAGGATGGCCTCTCTCGGGATGTTGCGCTCGGCGGCTATTTGATTGATGGCTGCATACAGGTCGCTTTTCATTTGCAGTTCTCTCCTCCCAGCCCTGAGCAGATCGCAGGGGTGTTGCGTGCTAGACCCTGTTCCACCTCATATATTCACCGTTTACGCGTATTTACGTTGCGGTTGCCTGCCTGTAGCTCATGGCGTGTGCGATATCCTATACGACAAAAAAAGTGGGGTAATCCCACTTTCGCAAGCGTGAGCGCACGGATTGTACCTGTCTAAATTATACTACTTTCGGCTCTTATATTCAAGTGGCCGGAGCTCTAGCGGTTCCACCAATAATCGTGGGGTCGCCAGTGGTCAGCAGTTAGAGGCAACCACCAAGACACTAAGGGCCACCAAGAATGATGGGGTAATCCTTCCGTAGGGGCAGGCCTTGTGCCTGCTCGACTGCATGCGGGCAGGACGTCCGCGCTCCATCTAAAGGGGTGCAGGGGAACCCACTGCCGAGGGCATGGGGGTGTCCCCACTTGTCTTCAAGATTGGTGAGGCTATATCAGGGGGTTGACAGCAAGGACCATTTGAGGTTGTCTATATGCTGGCGCAGGCGTGCGATATCGCGAGCGCACAGGTTCTGAAGCACGGGGTCGGCGTCGCGCATCTGATGCTTGCGAAAGGCCAACTCGGTCGCCAGATCAAAGAACCTGCCTATCTGCCGCCAGCGCCCAAAGCCCTGAGTAAAGAGCACCATCCAGCGCACACCCCATCGCCTGCGCCCAGATATGAGCGTATGGTACTCGTCCTGCGCCAGCCGGCCCAATGCCACCTCTTCCCACAGGGTGTCCTGAATGATGCGCTTTTCGCGCGTGCCGGAAATGATAGCCAGCACCAACGCCAGTAATATGCCACCGTAATCGCTGATCAGTGCCCCTAGGCATGCCCCCAGCACAAGACTCTCGTCGGCTTCGCTGTCGGCGAACAGCGCCACCATGCTAACCAGACCATTGTGCAGAGCATGGAATATCATAGCCATGCCCAGCCCCAACGCGGGCACCAGCCCCTGTTGCCACCCTCGGCGCAGAGAGCGTGCCAGCCCCAGCGCCGCGCCGGTGAACGCGGTGAACATGCTGTGGTTCAGCCCGAACAGCCCGGCACGCAACACCCACAGTCCCACCATGCCCCCTATATCAGGTGGTGTGCCTTCGGGCACATTAACGGCTACAGACGTGAGGTACAGCACGTTCTCCACGAAGGCAAAGCCCAACCCCACCATGGCCCCGTATACTATGCCGTCCAGCACGTTGTCGAATTCACGCCTGTACGCGAGGAACAGCACCACCAGTATGACGGCCTTGACAGCCTCCTCGACGATAGGGGCGATCAGGCTGGCTTCGGTGAATTCGCGGGTTTGCTCGGAGATGATGATTTGCTCAAGAGGTACACCCACGCTAAGCTCCAGTATCAGAGCCAGTATTATGGCGGGCAGCGCACCCCACAGGAACGCCACCCCCAACAGGGGTAGGGGCTCTTTCTCATACCTGTCCAACCACCATATAAGGATGGCGTACAGCATCGTGGGCACAAGCGCCAGCACCGCCGCCAGCACCACCACAGACATCAAATCCATTGCCACGCCTGCCTCGAACTCAGATTTAGCACCGATTGTACACTACAGCATGCTGTCCGGCAACCGCTATACCCCCTGACATCTGGTCATAACTAATGCTTATTCATGCAAGATATTGTGGAAAAGGGGAAGGCTGGCCGAGGAGGGCGAAGCCCTCACCATATCCCTCCTGCTGGGGAAAGAGAATACCGCCGGCAGGGGAGCACCCCTGCACCCACAACTGACGAACGACGCCTGACGACCCCCGCAATTTGACACCCCCGCCGGGGGGCAATATAATGGCAGGCGGAACAAAAACGCCTGCTTGCGAGAGCTTTATTGCCTTACCGCATACTTACCATAGCGCCCACCTCTTTCTTCTCGGATTATGGGGCGCACGTGCGCATTCTGGAGGAGGTGCGGCACTTGCAGCGCCGGGGGCACCGGGTGCTGCTGTGCACTTACCACATAGGCAACGACGTACCGGGCATCGACATCCGCCGCTCCATAGACGTGCCGTGGAAGCGCGGAGTGATGGTGGGGTCGTCGCGGCACAAATTGTACTTCGACATGGCGTTGGCGGCCACTGTGCACCGGGCGGCGGCCCGCTTCAGGCCCCACATCGTGCACGGCCACCTGCACGAAGGAGCGCTGCTCGGCTGGACGGTGCGCCAGACGCGGGGCGTGCCGCTGGTGTTCGACTATCAGGGCAGCCTCACCGCCGAGATGCTGGACCATCGCTTCATCCGACCTCGCTCCCCCTTACTGCGCCCCCTACGGTGGCTCGAAAAGCGCATTGACATGGCCGCCGACGCGGTCATCACCTCCTCTCACAATGCCGAGCAGGCCCTCCGAGCCATCACCGGCGACCGCTCGCCTCGGATCACCACCATATGCGACGCGGTCAACACCGAGGTGTTCGCGCCCCCTTCCACCCCCCTCGAGCGAGCCGCCGTCGTAGCCCTGAAGCGCTCACTGGGCATCCCCGACGACAGACGGGTGGTGGTCTATCTGGGCCTGCTGGCACCATATCAGGGCACCGACCTGCTGTTGGAGGCCGCGGCCATCATGGTGCACGAATGGGCGTTGCGCGACGTGCACTTTCTGGTCATGGGCTTCCCGGGCGTGGACAGCTACAGGGATCAGGCGAAGCGGCTGGGCCTCGACGGCTATGTGAGTCTGCCGGGGCGCATCCCCTATGAGCATGCCCCGCGCTTCCTGTCGGTGGGCGATGTGGCGGTGGCCCCCAAGCTGTCGGCTACCGAGGGGGCAGGCAAGCTGGCCTGCTACATGGCCATGGCCCTGCCTGTGGTGGCGTTCGATACACCTGTCAGCCGCGAGTACTTGGGCGATCTGGGCGTGTATGCCGAGCGGGGCAGCTCGCGCGCGCTGGCCGAGAAGCTGCGACTGGTGCTGGACAACCCTGAACACTATCGGCAGGTGGGTCACCGCCTGCGCCGGGTGTGCGTCGACAACCTTACGTGGCACCGCGCTGTAGAGCGCATAGAAGCCGTGTACGAGCAGGCTCTCGCGCGCCGCCTCGTGCCGGCAGGGGGCTTGCCCGCGACAACCCTCTCTTCACCTGCTGCTCCTCCTATCGATGTCGAGCACCTCAAGCCCAGATGACCCCAGAATCGGGAAATCTGCCCGCAAGATATAGCGCGCAGGCCCATTTGCCTGTATAATAGCCCGCATCTAATACCAACATCGGTATAGTACTAACTCCTCTAAAGGCTATAAATGGAGGTGTTAGGGAAGCTGGGTAGAGCTAGGGAACACCCTTAGTTCCCCGGCACCCCCTTAGTTAAAGGGGAAGGGGAGGGCACGGCGCCCTCCCTAAACCCCTTTCCCCGGGGCGGGGCATCGATCTCATCCATGTCGTTGGAGGTAGCGGCCATGCGTTTGTCGGTGCTTGCACTTTCTTTTACTTTGTGGCTTCTCGGCCTGACATTACTGCTCGCCACGGCCACCAAAGCCGGACCAACTCAGGTCCACAACCAGAGTCTGAGTTCGCCCTCTCTGTGGGACCCGGCCTGCTACCGCACCTATGAACAGGCGCGGGCCTTCCTCCAGAACATCGCCGACACATATCCAGACATCGTGAGCATCGCCTCCATCGGTTATGCATGGGAGAACACCCGCCAACTGTGGCTCATGCAGATCGGCTCCACCCGCAATAACGGCGGCAATGGCGGCCACGGCCTCACCCCGGTCCTGTACGTGATCGGCGGGCAGCACCCGCGTGACATCGCCACCGCCGCCGTGGTCATGAGCTATACCCTGCACCTTGCCCGCAACTACAACCTCGACCCGGATGTCACATGGCTGGTGGACCATCGCACAATCCTGCTCCTGCCCCTCGCCAATCCGGATGGCTACCATCAGGTGTACTACAACGGCTATTCCTACTGGTACAAGAACACGGACAGCGACGACGGTTGCACCGATCAGCGCTATTGGGGCACCGACATCAACCGCAATTACCCATTCCACTGGAACGAAGGGGGAGCCGGCTCCAATCCCTGCGACAGCTCTTATCCCGGTCCCTCTGCCCTCTCCGAGCCTGAGAGCCGGCACATCCTCGCTTCCATCAATGCCATGCAGCCGGCCCTTGTGCTGAACCTGCAAGCCCCCGGCCCGTCCATACTCTACCCATGGGGCTGGACCGCTCAGCCGCCGCCCAATGCTGCCGGCCTGCACGCCCTTGGCTGGCAATTCGCCCGCCTCAACGCTACCCCGCCCCAATCAGTGCGCACGCACAACGCCGAGGCGCTCATCAGCGGCATCTTGGACGACACGGTGTACGGGGTATACGGGGCGCCTGCGTTCACCTTCAACATCGGCACCGTCACCAGTCCGGGTTGCGTGGCACTTGACCAGATATGGCGGGGGCAGCTTCCGGCGCTGATGTACGCGGCCAAGGTAGCCGGCCCATCCCCTGCGGTTACCCTGTCCCGCTCTTTCGGCCCCGCCGTGCTGGACCTCACCGCAACCACCGAGACCTCCACAACGATCCGCCTGACCGGCGTACTCTCGGCCAATTACGGCACCATCGCCAACGCCGTGTACCGCATAGACAGCCCCGGCGCAGACGGCAGCGGCACGCCCATGAGCGGCAACTATGGCGGGCGCACGGCTAACGTGTCCGCGCTGATTGATACGGGCAACCTGCCTCCCGGCCGCCACATCGCCCTTGTGCAGGGCAGTAACGACGCACAACAGTGGGGTGTGTACTCGTCCATCTTCTTCACAGTCACGGGCGGCACCAGCACGGCTACCCCCGCCCCCACGGCCAGTTCTTTGCCCACCGCCACGCCCACAGCTACGCCTAGTGCTACACCTCCATCTACGCCCTCCCACACTCCGACCTTCACAGCTACAGCCACAACTATAGCCACAGCCACCGGTACGCCTGTTCTTGTGCCCACCACTACCACTACCACTACCCCTACACCTACCCCTACCAACACCCCTTTGCGGTCTACGGTCACAGCTACAGCTACAGCTACAGCTACAGCTACGCATACGGTGACGAGCACACCCGGCGTACCTGTCACGGCCACGCCCACCCACACCGCCAGACCCACGTCCCCTACCCCCACGCCTACGCGCACGCCCACCTTCACGCCCACGCCCCGCCCACCCGACACGCCTACGCCCCTGCCCTGCTCCAGCTACAGCGACGTTCGTCCCGGCCAGTACTTCTACGAAGCAGTGGAATGGCTCACCTGCCGTCGCATCGTTTCGGGCTACGCCGACGGCACCTTTCGCCCTTACAACCCTTCCACGCGCGCCCAGCTCGTCAAAATGATCGTGCTGGGCCATGCATGGCCCCTGCTCAACCCACCCACACCCACTTTCACCGATGTGTTGCCGTTTCAGTGGCATTACCGCTACATAGAGACTGCCGCCGCCCGCCATGTCATAGGTGGCTACGCAGACGGCACCTTCCGCCCCGACAACCACGTCACGCGCGGCCAGTTATGCAAGATCATAGTGCTGGCCTCGGGCTGGCAACTGGTGCGCCCTGCGCGTCCCACCTTCAGCGACGTGCCCCCCGGCTCTACCTTTTATGAGTATGTGGAGACCGCCTTCGCCCATAGCATCATCTCAGGCTACGCCGACGGCACTTTCAGGCCTGATAACAACGCCACCCGCGGCCAGCTATCTAAAATGCTACATGCCGCGCTCAACCGGTCCCCCTGAGCGCCTGAATGCGTAAAACGTAAAGGACACAGTTGAACTACTCAAGGTCAGCTATCTGAATGAGAGGGGCGCGTCAGATGCCATCGCATGGTAGGTGCGTGATCTTGCGGGGTTAATTCGCAAGCTCGCAGGAAGCGCGTACCTGAGCAACGATCACGACCAGTTGCAACAAGACAAAAAGAGGAGAGATTGGCTGATAGGGCTGGGTGCTTCTCACTCCGGGGGGAAGGCAGTGGGCGCGAGGCTATCGCCCCGCCCGCGCACCACACGCTACAGGGGCACTTTCAGCTCCCGGTCCCTGCGCTGGAAGGCATCGGCCACCTCTACCAGCAATAACACGTAGGGGGGTGGGTGGGGCGATGGCAATAGCCCTACACCTCCAGTTCCATCATGCGGCGCAGTTCGAATATCCTGTCGCGTATGGCGGCGGCCTTCTCGAACTCCAGCATCTTTGCGGCCTGCTTCATCTGCGCTTCGAGGTCTTTGATCATGCGGGCCACTTGGTCGCGGTCGAGGGCCAGCTCGCCGGTTGAGGTGACCACGTACTCGGTCCGCTCTTCGGCTACCATGGTCTTCACGCGGTCGGTCAGGTCGCGCACCTGCTTCTGGATAGAGGCCGGTTCGATGCCATGCTCCTGATTATACCTTATCTGAATTTCGCGCCTGCGGTAGGTCTCTTCGATGGCTTCCTGCATAGAGCGGGTGACCACGTCGGCGTACATGATTACGTGCCCCTCTACATGGCGGGCGGCCCGCCCTATCATCTGGATGAGCGAGTCGCGTGAGCGCAGGAAGCCCTCCTTATCCGCGTCCAGAATGGCCACCAGCGACACCTCCGGCAGGTCCAGCCC
>DAOTTC010000119.1:0-21605 GCA_034437815.1 Chloroflexia bacterium
CCCGTGCCCCAGACTGTGCACGTAGCCCTTCTGGGTGTGCGGGTCGCTCATCACGGTGGGGTGGCCGCGTGCCTCAAGCAGTTCGCAAGTGCGCCGCTGGTAGATGCGGCATAGCTCGCCCGCCCGCATCTCTGCCATCACCGTTTCAAAGGTGTCCAGCACGTCGCGGTAAGCCTTCTCCACTTCGGGGGGCGCGAAGCCCACGCACCACGTGCGCGTGAAGTCGAAGAAGTAACCCCCGCCCGGCTCCCGCGGGAAGATATCGAATACGATGGTCTTGCCGAGGGCTATGGGGTCGCGGTCCTCGCCGCTGGAATGGGGCACGCCAGCGTCGCGCCCGATGGCGAATATCACCCCCTCCGGGTCTTCGAGGCCGGCTTCGGCCAGCCACAGCCTGATCTGGCGCTTGACGTCGCCCACAGTGAGGGGCGAGCCATCGCGTTTGACCAGCACGCCACCCTCTGCGCGGTGCGATTGCAGAAACTCGGCGGTACTGCCCACCACCGCCACGGTCTTCTCGCCCACGGCCCGGATGCGCCGCACCTCCTCGTCGTCTTTGGTGGTCCACGCCACGTCGAAGATAGAAGGATACACCTCGCCCACCAACTGCACGCCGTTGGCGCGGGCGTTGAAGGCGTTGGCTATAGCCAGCGCCGCGCCCTGCTCTTGCCGACCGTACAGGGCCACCTTGCCCTGCACGCCCAGATCGGCGAAGATGGTCTCGCGCAGGCGCACGGCGGCCCGCAGGCGGTCGCCCTTCTCCTCGTTCAGTATTTGGCGTGGGTCGTACCTGTCAACGTTGATCACTTCCAGACCCGACTTGGCGGCTTCGTCGCGCTCCATCAGGTTGACAATTAGCATGGGCGGCTGGCCCTGCTTTTTTATGAGAATGGTGCCCTCGCCCACCTTCGCGCCGTTGGACAGGTAGTACATCACCGGGTTGTCGGTGGACGGGCCGTTCACCATGAGCGCATCGTAGCCGCGCTCGGCCATCAGCCTGTCAAGTTCAGCTTTCAAAGCACGCTCCTTTCCGGTATTGGAGCACGGGCATCTTGCCGCAGTTGGGCTTCCTTACCCTCTGGCTCCGATGCAGGCGGAACGCCCGCGCTCCGGGTACATATGGCACTGCTGGTTTACCAACCTCTGGCACCTGTCTATACTTCACTTGTTGGCCTTGGTGGGCCTTGGTGCCTCGGTGGTTACTTTACTACCTTTTCACAACCTTATCGCTCTGTGCCCTCTGTGCTCTCTGTGCCTCTGTGGTTCCAACAATGGGATCATTTGCCGTATCGCCAGTCGTAATAGTGGCGGCCCACGTTGCCGAACTGCACCTTCCAGCCTTCGGGGGTAGTGGGGTCGTAGGTGAGGGTGCGCCGCTCGAACACCTGCACCAGCACATGCCTGTGCTGGCCGCTGATGCCCACCAGCGCCCAGTACGGTTCGGAGATGGGGTAGCCCGCGATGTACACCCAGTTCCAACTCTGCGCTTTGAAGTAGTCGAGGAACACGTCGGGCAGGTTGTGGCCGGTTTCGGGCACAAACGCGGCCACCCTGACCATCGCGCCCAGAGCGGGGTCGGTGCGGGTGGTGCCGTCGCGAGCCAGCACCGTATCCACCGGCTGGCCGGTGCGATCGGGGGCCTTGCCAGCGTCGGTGCCCGCGCCCAGCCTGTTGAAGGTGGCATAGGTGGGCGCGTCGGCGTTGGGGTCGTCGCCCGCCACCATAATGTCAGCCGGACTGCGGGCCTCGAACTGTGCTGTGCCGGTCTGCATCTGGCCGGTGACCAGCTCTCTGGCAAGCGCACCCGGAGTGACGAGGAAGCGGGTGGGCCGGGGCGGGTTGGGGTCCTTGATCTCCATGCGGCCCTTGTCGAAGTACACCACGGCTTGCCTGCCTTCGGGTGCTTCGGCGAAGGTTTCGGTGCCTGAGAAGATGGCGGTAGGCCCCCACAGCCATGAGCGCTGCGCCTGCCCGTTGGCTACGGGCAGATCGGCGATGCGCCACTGGAACCAGAAGGCCGGGTCGGGCAGGTTCAGGCGGGTTCTGGGCTGCCACGTGGCGTTGAAGCCGTCCAGCAGTTTCTCGCCGCCTGAACCGTCCGAGCGCACCAGCCACGACTCATGTGTGTACAACAATTGCCCGCGCTGGGTAGTGGTGCGCGACACCCTGAGCAGCATGGTCTTGCCGTCCGCCGAGAAGAAGGGCGGGCCGTAGTCGCTCACCTCGCCTCGGTACACCGCCCTGTGCGGGTGTGACAGGATCAGCCTTGGGTTGGTGCCGTCGAAGTCGGCAAGGAACAGGCGCTGGCCGTCGGGGCCGGCGCTGTTGATGGAGAAGGCCAGCTTGCGTATGGCGGTGGACCACGATACGCCCGGTCGGGCCATGCCCGGCTGGCGGAACGAGGTGGCGATGGCGTTGAACCTGCCTGTGTTCAGGTCGAGCACGCCGTAGCGGATGCCATCGGTGACGGCCAGATGCCTGCCATCGGGCGCCCACCCGCCAGCTACCACGAACATGCCCGCGCCTTCGCCGGGGAGTGGCTCCACACCCACCGGGTCGCCCACATTGCCGGTCACGTGCAGGATGCGCCCCGGCCAGCCGCAAGCGATGCGCGTGCCATCGGGCGACCACACCACAGCCGCGGCCCCCGGCGGCAGGGAAGGGATGTCCTCACCACCGGGCACCAGCCATGGCTCGCCCCCGCCCGCCGGCACTATGCGCAGGTTGCCTCGCGCCACAGGCGTGCCGAACTTCTCGCCCCCCACGTAGGCGATGAAATGTCCATCTGGCGACCAGAACCCCGGCGAATATGCGCCTGAGGCTATCAACCTCAGGTTCGAGCCGTCGGCGTTCACCGTGTACAGCTGGGCCTGCTCGGTGGTCACAGCCAACTGCCTGCCGTCGGGCGACCACGACGCGAACCATACGTTGAACCCACTGGTCAACTGCTTCTTGTCGGTGCCGTCTATGCGCATCACCCACAGGTCGCGCTGGCGCTGGGGCAGGACATCGGTGACGAACGATATCATGTCGGCGGGGGGTGAAGCCTGCTGGGCCTGTAGGGCCGGTGGCGAGATGCTGGCCGGCGTCACAATCAGCGCCACCACAGCCAGAAGCAGAAACTTGCCTGTGCGGGCTTCGCGAAATACAAAACCCATGGGGTTAATCCTCCCTGACAGAGGTTGTGCGCGGCTGCAAACAAAGCGAGGTAGAGTGCTATCAAGGGATTATAGCATATACGCGCCACACAAATCGGATATCGCACAAGCCTCTTGCATATTCGTGGGAGATGGTATGTTGAGGAAAGGCGCAAGGCTGTGCTCACCCACACTCGATCATCACACCACAGAAGAGAGCGCAGCTACTTGCGGTATGTTTTGTTGTACAACTGTGTTCCCAGTTGGCCCAGTTGCACTTCAAAAGGGGTGCCGGCCTGATCGGGGTGCAGTTCAAAGCGGGCACGCTCGAAATACTGCACCGTGTACTCTTTGCCGTCCGAGGGGTTTTTCTCCTTAATCTCTTCGGTTATGGGGTAGCCGAAGATAGGCAGGCCACCGTGTTCGTTCCAGAAGCGCAGAAACGGCCCTGAGAGGTTGTGCCCCGTCTCGGCGAAGAACTGAGCGCCCGGCAGAAGGGCAGCAGGTGGCTCCGAACGTCCAACCAATGCCCCCAACCTGCCCAACACCACGGTGTCTCCGGTATTCGCGTGCAGTTCGAAGCGGGCGCGTTCGAAATACTGCGCCTTGTACGTCTCGCCGGTCTCCGCATTGCGCTCCTGTATCAGGTCGGTGATAGGGTAGCCGAAGATGGGTAGACCACCGTTGGCCTCCCAGAACCGAAGGAAGGGCTGGCACACGGTGTGACCAGTTTCTGGGAAGAAAGCGCCATTGCAGTCGGGCGTGGGCAGCACGGCCACAGTGGGGAGTGGTGTAGGGGGCACCCTCGTTCTGGTGGGGGGTGGCCGGAACTCTTCTACGGGTTGCTCTTGTTGGCCGCCGCAGCCCGCCAGCACTATCAGGCCGATGCCGATGCCCATGCCCATTATTAGCGCGTTTAGCGCATTCGCCCCCTGCTTGCCGGTCTTCACCTACCCCCACCTCCCGGTAATCTGATGGTTGTGTGATGGAACACGCAAAGAGTAGGGGTAAAGAGGTAGCGCTTTACCCCTTACCCTTTATGCATTGTGCTTGCGGCTCTGAGCTGAGGGCCGTGCCGGCCCAAGGCTTCAGGGCAACCAGCCGTTGCGCTTGGCTACTTCCACACCCAGCAGGCCAAGCAGCACCTCGTTGTCGGTGCCCCTGAACTCCGGGTGGTATTCGAAGCGGTTGCGCTCGAAGTACTGAACTATGTATTCCTTGCCGTCCGCAGAGTTTCGCTCGACCAGTTCCTCTGAGATGGGGTAACCGAAGATAGGCAGGCCGCCGTGCGTGCGCCAGTACTTGAGGAACGGCCCGCTCAGCGAGTGCCTTGTCTCGGCGAAATAGATGCGGTTCAGGTCGCTCTGGAACGGCTGGCCGGGCTGGAAGGTGCGGCCTGTGGTGGTCTCTATGCCGAGCAGGCCCATGAGCACTTCATGTTTGGTGCCCCTGAACTCCGGGTGGTATTCGAAGCGGTTGCGCTCGAAGTACTGCACCGTGTAGGGTTTGCCATCCACCGCGCTAACTTCGGTGAACTCCTCCGAGATGGGGTAGCCGAAGATGGGCAGGCCCCCGTTTTCACGCCAGTACTTGAGGAACGGCCCCCTGAGAGTGTGTCCCACCTGTGGGAAGTACACCAGATCGGGGGTATTGCCAACGGGTGGCACGCGGTCGAATGCCTTAGGGCGGGCAGCGCTGAGCGTGATGTCTATGACCTTCACATCGGCGGCGCTGCCGTCCACCTGAACGTTGAAGGGACCGGCGGGCAAGACCCCAAGCGCCGAAGCCGACAGCGTGTAGAAGCCCGAAGCCAGTCCGGTAAAGCTGTACTGGCCCGCATTATTGGGCTTGGCGGTCAATTCCGCCCCGCTCACACCCAGAGAGGGTTTGAGGCGCACGATAACTTTGTCCGGCTCGGCCCCGCGCACGACGCCTCTGACCGTGGACTGCCCTGCGCCGCCTGTCACCCGCGACGAGATATTCAACTCGATAGACGCCCGCAGGCCGCTTCGCGAGCCGGCGGCGGTCAGTGTGGCCTTGCCGGGCGTCAGGTTAGTGGGCAACGCTACCTCGGCTCGGAACGTGCCCTGTGCATTGGTGTGGGCATTGCCGATGCTCCTCTGCTGGCTATCCGCCTGTCGCAGAGATAGGTCAACCAGTTCGTTCGGCCCGAAGCCATTGCCCACGATTGCCATCAGGCCGCCCGGAGCTACATCACGCGAGTCGACCTGAAGCGCCGGTCCCTGAGCGGGCGGTTGAGTGGCCGAAGGGGCAGGCGTCCGCGTGGGCTGCCCCACAGGGGTGGGCGTGCGAGTAGGTGGCGGCCCCTGCATCGCCATCTGCACAGCGCGCAGGGCGTTCAATCGCCCGAAGCCGTAGTGTTCGTCCCAGCCGGGCGTGCCTTGATCGTCCGACGAGTCTTCGATGATCTGTTTGACCTGAGCCGCGGTCAATGCTGGGTTCACCGACCACACGAGAGCCGCAACGCCCGACACGAACGGGCAAGAGGCCGATGTGCCGTTGCCGTACTCGTAGGTCAAGGTGCCGTTGTCCCAGCCGGTGCTGAGGATGCCCACTCCGGGCGCAGTCACATCAACGTATGGACCCCACGAGGAGAAACCCGTGTAGGTATCGTTACGCCCTGTCGCGCCCACGGCCAGCACCGGATCGTATGCCGCCGGGTAGTTGGGGTTGCCGTCGGGGGTGTTGCCCGCCGAGGCTACGATCAACACGTTGTGGTCTGATGCGTACTGCACCGCGTCCCGCATGACCGGGGAGTCCTCATCTCCGCCCAGACTCATGCTGATGATGCGTGCCCCATGGTCTACAGCCCAGCGGATGCCCACGCCTATGCCTTCCTCGGTGCCCTGCCCTCTGGCGCTCAATACTTTGATGGGCATAATGCGAGCACCCCATGCAACCCCGGCAATACCCACGCCGTTGTTGGACTGGGCAGCCGCTATGCCTGCCGTGTAGGTGCCGTGGCCGTGGTCATCGTATGGGTCGCTGTCGTTGTTCACGAAGTCATATCCGGGGACGAACTTGCCAAGGTCTGGGTGGTCGGTGGCTGTGCCTGTATCTAGCACGGCTATAATAATGCTTTCTGAGCCGGTGGTGATGTCCCATGCCTGCTCGGCTTTGATCTGGGTGAGGCCCCACTGTTGACCCGCTGTGTATTGCTCGTCGTTGGGCGTGCGCAGAGCCTGATAGATGCGGTTAGGCCCAGCGTATGCCACGGCTTGGATCGTGCGCAGGGCAGCCGAGGCGGCTTGCACATCCAGCCCTGAGCCTTGGGGCGCTTTCAGCTTGTAAACACCCGGAAGTATCTCCCGGGCCGGGGTCAACTCGAAGCAGGAGAGCATCTCGGCCAGTTGTGGCGAGGAAAGATGGGCGCCGGGGGCGAGCTTTACCAGCACCTCGTCTGGCACATAACCGAGGCCGTCCTGAATTGCCGGGGCGTGCGTTTGTGCTATGCTGGCTTGCCGGGGCCCGCCTGCTCCAGCAGGTAGGGGTGCAAACAGAGATAGTGCGAGAATAAATACCACGAAGCCCATAATAGGCTTGAGCCATGGGATTCTAATCCCGTGTATGCGCATGAGTCCGGTCCCTTTCTGAGCGGTGGCTGCAACTTTCGCGCTTCTATCTCCGAAGCGCAACAGCATGGCTGATTTAGTATACCAAAAATGAACCGATAATGAATATGCAAAGCTCCGTATAGGTTCCACCAAGAACCGGGTCGCCAGTCATCGGTCGTCGGAGAAGAGATTAACCACTAAGATACCAAGACCCCCAAGAGCACCAAGGATGAAATCAACAAGATTGGGTTAAGACTCTGGCTTTATGGGATGGGGCAGACATAAGCCCGATATGCGGGCATGCGGCCCGCGCTCCCCGTGGGCTTATTCACTTCTCCTCGGGTCGTATAGCTCACTGCTACTTGGTGGAACCATCTCCGGGCATTACTCGTGTTCCACCGGGGATGGCTGGTATAATCTATGCAGGTAGGAGACATTAGGGCCGCCCGCTCGGTGGTGCATGACAGTAGACCGACATTGATGCGTGGTTGCGAGAGAGGTTGGTAGTAGGGATGGTGGGTGAACCAGATCGCGATTTCGAAAGCCGGGTGGAGAAAGACACGGGCAATACGGCGAGGATCCTGCCGGATGACAGAGGCCGGCAGGACCGGCGCGTGTTCACTCCTTACGAGCCATACGAACCGCAGGTGGCGGCGATGACCGACAGAGAGCACGAGCGCGACGACACGGCGAGCATCGGTGATCACACAGCTCAAAACGCGTCGTTTGCTTCAAATTGGAGCGCATCGCCTGCATCACAGCAGGTGCAAATACGCCGGGGCCCGTCATCGTGTGCGATAGTATCGGCGACTCTGGGTTTGCTCGTGCTGGCCTGCGCCCTGCTGGCCTTCGTCACCCTGCGTGAGGGCATGGACGGTCTGGGCAAGCTGACGGGGCTGATGCCGTCATTCAACATAATGACCACACCTACGGTGACCATAGACACCAGCCGACCCACCGTGATAGATCGTGTGCGTGCTTTGGGCAGGCTGGAAACCGTAGAGTACCATATGGAGAAGGTGGTCAGCGGCAAAAGCAGTGGCCCCCTGCCCGACTTCCTGACCGGCGATAAGATACTGCTGGTGGCATACGGCGAGGTCACGGCGGGTGTGGACCTGAGCAAACTGGAGCCAGAGGATATTGCGGTGGTGAGTGACACTGTGACCATCCGGCTGCCCGAACCGGAACTGTTGCACAGCACGCTGGACAACAGCCGCACCTACGTGTACGACCGCGAAACCGGTCTGTTCAGCAAGCCCGACCCCGATCTGGAGACTCAGGTACGGCAGGCCGCCGAACAGCAGATCGAGCAGGCCGCCCTCGAAGATGGCATTCTGGGCAAGGCGCGCGCCAACGCCGAAGAGGTCCTGCGCACACTGATCACCGGTCTGGGCTACAAAGAGGTGAAGTTCGAGGGCGAGCGCTGACGTAGCCGACATAGCTGACGTAGCTGACGAAGACGATGGAGAACCTGCATGCCTGTAGAGGGGGGGAGCCGTATGGCTGGAGATAGTGACATCAGAAAGCTCAGGCAAGAAGTGCGTGCCCTTGCGGATAAAGGGCTGAGGCCCGGCCACGCATTCCCGGTGCCGCCGCGCAAGGCCATGGCCGAGGCCCGCAAAGCGTCGAAGAAGCTTTCGTATCCGGTGCCGCCCTACGCTGGTGCAAGCCTGCTGGAGCTTGCTCGCTGGGTGCGAAGCGAGTGGGCGCAACTGGGCCGCTGGCGTAGTCTGGCGCTGCCTGTGATAGTCATCACCGCCCTGCTCACGTGGGAGAGGGAGAAGGCCCTGCAAGAAGCGTGGTGGGTGCGGATGGAGCAGGCCGCGCTCAAGCGTCGGGCCGCCGAAATGTATGGGGCCTTCGGCCCACGCAGGCGCGGAAAGAAGCTGCTCAGGATAATCCCTCTGCCCGGCAGAAAGTGAGGGCGGGCCTGCGCTGTTGCTCCTGCGAGACCTCTTGGCTTGTTCGACTCAGGCGGATGGCAGAAGCGGCGACCGTTCGTGCCTTTCTCAAACAGCCGGGATGTGCTATAATATAGCAAATTTGTTCTACAGATATCTGTTGCAGGGGGACTGCCATGGTAGAGCGGCTCATATCGGCCAAAACGAGGGAGAACGAGGAAGAGTTAGAGCGCACACTACGCCCGCGCCGCCTTTCGGAGTACATCGGGCAGGAGAAGCTCAAGGAGCATATTCAAATCATGCTGGAGGCGGCCAAGGCGAGGAGTGAGGTGCTGGACCACATGCTCTTCTACGGCCCGCCCGGCCTCGGCAAGACCACCATCAGCATGGTGATCGCCAACGAGATGGAGGTGCCCATCAAGACCACTTCCGGCCCCGCCATCGAGCGTCCGGGCGATCTGGCCTCGATCTTGACCAACCTCAAACCCAACGAGATCTTGTTCATAGACGAGATACACCGCTTGAACCGTGCGGTGGAAGAGGTGCTCTACCCGGCGATGGAGGACTACGCCCTCGACCTGATGATAGGCAAGGGGCCGAGCGCCCGCTCGTTGCGGCTGGCCCTGCCCCCTTTCACCATCATCGGGGCCACCACCCGGCTGGCGATGCTGTCCTCGCCCCTGCGCGACCGCTTCGGGGTGACCTTCCGGCTGGATTACTACACGCTGGAGGCCATGGAGCAGATAGTCAGGCGCTCGGCGCGCATATTGGGCGTGGCTATCGAGCCGGAAGGCGCGCACGAAATAGCCATGCGCAGTCGGGGCACGCCCCGCGTCGCCAACCGCCTGCTCAGGCGCGTGCGCGACTTCGCGCAGGTGCGGGCCGACGGGGTGATAACCAGAGAAGTGGCCGAGGAAGCCCTGCGCCGCTTGGAGATAGATGAGCTGGGGCTGGACGAGACCGACCGGCGCATCCTGCACGCCATCATCGAGAAGTTCGACGGCGGGCCGGTGGGTCTGGACACCATAGCGGCGGCTACCAGCGAAGAGCCCGACGCCATCATGGATGTATATGAGCCTTACCTGTTGCAGTTAGGCTTTCTGGCACGCACCCCGCGTGGGCGCGTAGCTACCCGCCGGGCTTATGAGCATATGGGCATCCCCTACCCGACCCGCTCGGAAGAGCCTGAAGTAGAACAGCCCAAGCTGTTCTGACAGAAGAATGGCAGGGGTGCAAGGGGTGATGGGTAACCTTGAAGGAGGGGAAAGGCACTCCTTGAGCCACACTCTTCTTCGCACAACTTGTGCTTTGAGCCGGCACTAACCCATGCCATCGCCCGATCACGCGGCAGAAAGCATGTACTCAACCACTTCAGCTTCGAGATATTGTATGCCGAGCTGTCGGGCAACGGATACCCTGTGGTGGCCGTCTACCACGAAGTAGTCGCTCCCCAGTTTGTACAGTTGGAGCGGCGGTAGCACCTGCCCCGCACTTAGCGCGAGGTATATTTTTTGCCATCTTTCACGCACGTGCTCACCAATGGGGTTGAAGTTGCCGTCGAAGTCCTGCCGGCGGTTCACACTGCCCCTGATCTCGTCTACAGGCACTTGACGGATGCCTCTGTACACCCGAGCTCTGGGTGTAAGGTTCTGCTGTGCTTCGAAGAAGGCCAACAGCCTGCACTGCCTTTTCTTGATGACCGCTACCCATGCGTTGAGCATTGCCTGCCGACGGGCACGATTGAATTCGGCGTGCGCTGTACGCCGAATCGCATATGTGTTGCTCACGTTCAGCATATCAGGCTCGCGTAAGCTTACCACTTGCCCCTCCTTTCTGTGCCGATGCATATGCTCAACATGCCGTGATATGACGTGCTGTTTCGCGCCGGGTAATATTAGGGCATCCTGCACAGTGGGGCATCGGTAAGCCTGCGTAAAGTGGTCTGCAACCAGAAAAGGATTTTATGGAGAGGCACCAGAAGTAGCGCATGTACAGCCATGGTGTTATGGCTCGCCGACCAGCCTAAGACCTATGATGTAGGACTTCATCGGCCCGGAGCATGACCAAATGCCCATTCCTGACTGCCGGCCGGCGTGGTAATATGTTGTCATCGGGGCCACACAGATGACAGACAGCAATCACAACCCAGTACATGTGGGTGGGAGTTGCGAAACACCCATAGACGAGAGCGCGTCCGGCGCGCGGTCAATGGATACGCAAACCTCATCTGCGAATGGGCATACCAGCAGACCCGGCCACCGGCTCAACGCGTCGGTGGCGCTGCTGTTGCTGGCACTCGTGTTCGTATACTCGGCGGCGAGTTGGGTACAGTTCTGGCGGCACTCTGCCGGGGGAGGTGGCGACCGTGTGTTATTGTTCACGCAGACCGACTTCCCAGCAATCGTGATCGCGGCTCGGTTGGTGGCTTCAGGGCGCGGCCACGCTCTATACGACCTTGATGCCCAGTTGCAGGAGCAGCATAAACTCGAAGCGGAGGGTTACTTGCGCCTGCCGCCCGGCTGGAAGTTGGAATACCCATACCCGTACACGCCGTTTATCGCCGTGCTGTGGTCGCCTCTGGTCGCGCTGTCCCCACTCGATCAGATGGCCTTATGGGATCTGCTCAATCTGGCGGCGATGGTGGTGGGCCTATGGTATTTGCTGACCGCTCTACCTTTACCGCCGTTTACCAGAGCGGCCCTGCTCCTCGCGGCCCTGACCTGTCTGCCTTTCATAGTCAATCTACAGCAGGGGCAGACCAGCGGGTTGACGATGTTGGCCTTTGGCATGGGCATACGCCTGCTCAGGGAGGGGCGAGACCTGCCAGCGGGGCTTATACTGGGGTTGTTGGCGTTCAAGGTGCAGTGGCTGCCTGTGCTTGGGCTGGTGCTCCTGTGGAAGCAGCGCTGGCGGGTTATCGCGGGCATGGTGAGCACGGGGTTTGGGTTGCTGGTGGTCACTGCCCTTACCATGGGCGTGACGTGGGTGCCCGGCTACCTACAAGTGCTGTGGAGGGTCCCGCAGGGTGGAGCGGAGTTCGAGCTGGACCCATGGTACGGCCATGGGTTGAGCGGCGGATTGGCCGCTCTGCTCGGTCTCGGAAGCGCCCCGACGGTGAGGCTATTGAGCGCCGTAGCTGCTCTGCTGATCGTTGCGGGGTTGTTATACGTGTGGCGTGGTGATCCGGGGTGGCAGATAGGCACTGCCCAATGGGATGGCAGGATGGCGCTCACCATGCAGGCCATCCTGTTCACCAATCCCCAACTCAACACCCACGACCTGTGTCTGTTCGCCCTGCCCGCGGCTCTGGGAACCGCCTACCTTGGCCGGTCCAATGCGGCGGACACCTATAGGCCGGTATGGTATGGCATGCTGTGGTCGGGCTATTTCATAAGCGCGTTCGCCCTGTACACCGGGCCAGTGCGCCTCACCAGCCTCGTGCAGGGCGCGGTGCTGGCGTTTCTGGCCGTCCGGCTGGTACGCCGACACTGGCACCGCGCCCTGCTTGGTCACCAACCCACGGGAAGTTGATGGGCGGTGCCGGCGAGGGCAAAACAGACAAAGCAAGAGCAATAGAGTAGAATGGACTAGACTAGCCCTTGGCCGCGGCGGCGGCTTCATCTAGGCTTTCGTTCACGTCCAGAGGAATGCCGGGGGCCATGGTGCTGGTGAGGGTTATGGACTTGATGTACGTGCCTTTGGCCCCTGAAGGCTTAGCACGCACCACCGCATCAAGGAAGGCCAGCAGGTTGTCTTTGATTTGTTGCTCGCTGAACGACACCTTGCCAATGCCCACGTGCAACAGGCCGGTTTTGTCGTTGCGGAACTCTACCTTACCGCCCTTCACCTCGTTGATCACACGCGGCAGGTCGTCAGGGTTAGCCACGATGGTGCCGCTCTTGGGGTTGGGCATGAGGCCGCGCCGCCCCAGAACCTTGCCCAGACCGGCCTTGCCTATTTTGCCCATCTGGTCGGCCATGGCGATGGCCACGTCGAAGTCCACCCAGCCGCCGGCAATGCGGTTGATCAACTCGTCGCTGCCCACGTAGTCGGCTCCGGCCTCACGGGCTATTCGCTCGGCCTCGCCCTCGGCGAACACGAGCACACGCACCGGTTTGCCCGTGCCATGGGGCAGGGTGGCCATGGCGCGCACCTGCTGGTCTGCGTGGCGGGGGTCAATGCCCAACTTCATATGCACCTCGACCGTGGGGTCGAAGTTGACATAGGCGGTCTTCTTCACCAGTTCCACAGCCTCGTCTGGCGTGTACTGCTTGCTCTGGTCTACCAGAGCGGCAGCGCTCAGATATTTCTTGCCATGCTTCTTCGCCATTTGTTGCTCCTTTAGTCCCTTATCTCAATGCCCATGCTACGGGCGGTGCCTTCGATCATCTTCATGGCCGCCTCTTCGTCGTAGGCGTTGAGGTCCTTCATCTTGGTGCGGGCGATCTCGCGTATCTGCTCACGGGTGACGCTGCCCACCTTGTTGCGGTTGGGTGCGCCGGAGCCTTTCTCAACGCCTGCCGCCCTGCGCAGCAAGTCGGCTGCCGGGGGCGTCTTGATCACAAAGGTGAACGAGCGGTCTTCGTAGACCGTTATCTCGGCAGGCACCACGTAACCCACCATGTCGGCTGTGCGTTCGTTGTATTCCTTCACGAACTGCATGATATTGATGCCGTGCCCACCGAGTGCGGGGCCGACCGGCGGCGCCGGGGAGGCCTTGCCGGCGGGTATTTGCACTTTGACTATTGCTTTGACTTTCTTAGCCAATTTTGTTCTCCTCTCGTGTGTTTGGTTGCCAAACAAAAAGGGTCGGGGCGCGCACCCCGAACCCTGCTGCGGCAAGCAGTGTGGCGCATGGCCTCATCTGCCCTTACCGGTGTCAGTACCATTGTGGTTTGTGGTTCGAGGTGCTGGCGGGGCCAAGTTGCGCCCCTCCCTCTTATCTTGTTGATTTGGAACGAACCTAGATCAGCTTCTCCACCTGCAAGAAGTCCAACTCGACAGGCGTCTCGCGTCCAAAGAAGGAGACGCGCACGCGCACTTTGCCCTTCTCTTGATTGATGGCGTCCACGATGCCCTCGAAGTCCGCAAAGGGGCCGTCCACGATCTTGACGGCCTGCCCGGGTTGCAGGGACACCTTGAACTTGGTGGGTGCGGCAGTCTGCATCTGCTTGAGGATGGCCTCGGCCTCCTCCTGCGGCAGGGGTGTAGGTTTATTGCCCACGCCCACGAAGCCGGTCACGCCGGGCGTGTTGCGCACCACGTACCATGACTCTTCATCCATGATCATTTCCACCAGCACATAGCCGGGGAATATCTTACGTTGCACCGGGTGACGTTGCCCGCTCTTGATCTCTATCTCCTCTACCGTCGGCACTTCTACGCGGAAGATGCGGTCGCTCATGTCCAGAGACAGGATGCGGTGCTCAAGGTTCTTTTTGACCTTATTTTCATACCCCGAATAGGTATGGATGACGTACCAGCGCCGCCTGTCATCTTCTACATGCTCGGTGGCACCGTCCGGTGATGTGGCCGTGCCTGCGTTGCCCGTCACCTGTTCTGGGGTTATGGTTTCTTGCTGTTCGGGTTGGGTTTCCATACTCGCTATCAGGTCCGAATTCACGGGGCGATGAGGCGATAGATGTAAGACAGTACCATGTCGAGACCGCCGAGCAGTGCGCCCAACACCACCGAGATGCCGATGACTACAATGGTCAACTTGCGGGTCTCTTCGGGTGTAGGCCACGTGACCTTGCGCAGTTCGGCGACGATGTCTTCTATGGTGCCGCGCAACCGGCCTATGGTGGTCGCCCTACCACCACTGCTGCCGGCACCTCTGCCACTGCTCGGACCGCGCAACCGGTCCGCCCGTGTGCTGCTGGTGGTCACAGCCGGGGTGGCCGGCTGCTTGCGGCCAATCATTGCCATCGAACGTCACTCCTTAGAGAATCACAAGGGATTTAAATAAACTGGCACGTGTGGAGGGACTCGAACCCCCAACCTGCGGTTTTGGAGACCGCTGCTCTGCCAGTTGAGCTACACACGTATGAGTACAGGCAAAAATCCGGATTATACAAGTGTCCGGCTCGACCGGCACGAATCATTATAAGGTATTGTTGCGCATAGTGTCAAGCGATGATCGAGCGTTGGTTCCACCAATAGTCGGGTATACCCTCTCTCTTACCCCTCGCGCTTTGAGGCACGGCTGATGGCTGACCACTGCGGTTGGCTTGACTGCATCCTCTATCCCTCCTATAATCTTAGTACTTCTCGATTACATAGGGTGTCGTGGCTGTCCTGTCCTTGGTGGGTGGTGCGGCGGGCGCATGGTCGCAGGCGCAACCCGTGCTTGTGCTGTATCGCACCTGCGCCGCACCGGAGTACCGTTGCCGAGGAATATCTGTCTTCCGGAGATCTGCATGGACGTAGCTGTCATCGAACGAGCGCGTAACGGTGATGAAGAGGCTTTCGTGCAGATTTATGAGCATTTCAGCCCGCAAATCTACCGTTATGTGTACCGCCTGACAGGCAACCGCGAACTGGCTGACGACATCACTCAGGACACATTCCTCCGAGCCTTTCAGAATATCCAGAGCATCGCCCGCGACTCCAACATCAGCGCATGGCTGTATCGCATCGCGTCCAATGCCTGCTTCGATGTGCTGCGTCGGCGCAAACTCATTACATGGATGCCCATCTTGGAGGAGAGCGACAAGACCGACGAGTTCACCGAAGATGATTTCTCCCCTCAGATCATAGAGTCCGAATTGGTGCGGCGCACTCTGCTGGAGATGCCCCCCGCGCTGGCGGTGTGTCTGGTACTGCGGTCGGTGGAGGGTTTCTCATGCGAGGAGATCGCCGAAATCCTCAGGATACCCAAGGGCACCGTGTTCAGCAGGCTGGCGCGTGCCAGAGAATCGTTCATACAGACCTACAGCCGTCTGGCTCGGAGCACAGAGCCTCTGCACCAAAGCGATCTAGAGGACTCAGGACGGTGATATCCCGGTGCTGAGGGCCGTTGGCATGCGGTTCAGGTCCACGGCGCCGCGTCCTGCTAAGGGGTCGTACATTGAGTTGCAGTAGATACAGGCAGTTGTTATCACGCTACGTAGACGGTGAAGTCACGCTACGGCAGCGCCATGATTTGCTGGCGCACGTCGAACAGTGCAGGCACTGTGCTGCGTGGCTCGCCAAACTGCGGCAGGCCGATGTGTTGCTTCGAGGGGTGCCTGAGGCGCGGCCACCCGATCATGTGCGTCAAGCGGTGTTGGGCGCGATTTCGCCGCGCCTTGATGCCGGCATTCACACCTCCACCTCCACCTCCGGTCGCAGGCCTGCCGGCCGGCCGGGCGCTCTTCGGCGCGTGGACCACCCCTACCTGCGTGCTCTGCGTTTGAGCGCCGCCGGCGTGCTGCTGCGGTTTGACCTCACCCCACGGCGGATCGCGCTGGCAGCAGGCACCTGCCTGTCGGCCATGCTGGTATTGGCTTATTGGTTCAACCTCTTGCCGCCGCTGTGGGGCTATAACAAGCTCGGTTTCGAGTTTCCCGGCGAAGATAATCCAGCGGCGGTAAACGCCACCCCCCTCCCGGCAGTATCCACGGACCTCAGCAGCGCTGGCTGGATGCTGGCCGCGCCCAATGCGGTGCACCTGTCTCCTGCACACGATGCCCGTGGTGTAGCCGTCAACTCCACCATAAGCATACGCTTCGATCAGCCCATGGACCGCTCCTCGGTTGAGCAGGCGTTGCTCGTAAACCCCCCCATCGCCGGCACGTTCATCTGGGAGGCCGACAACGAGGTGCGATTTTCCCCTGCTTCGCCGGGGCTGTTGCGGGGCGTCACTTACACTGTGGAACTAAGCAACACGGCCCGCTCGCTAGCAGGCACACCGTTGGCCGAACCCATCAGTTGGTCGTTTCGGACAACCGAACCCTACTCGGTATCAGCAGCACCCGATACGCCCTCTGGCGCCACCCTGTCGCCGACCGGCACCATCACTCTCGTCTTTGATGTGCCCATGGACGCCGTGGATACGGCGAGCAAAGTGTGGCTACTTTCCGCCAACGAGGGCGGAGCGTCGGCTTTGGCGCATACCACCTCAACCTCTACAGGCGATGAGCCGGGGGCTGAATGGCGTCTGCCTGCTTCCCTGTCGTGGAGCGCCGACGGACGCATCCTCTCCCTGACACCTACGAAGCCCCTGCCTGAGGGGGAGATTACTGTAGGGGTGGCGTCCACCGCCCGCACCCGATCGGGTGATACGCTGGGCCGTGCCGCCGAGTTCACCTATACGATAGCTTTGCCGACGCCGCGACTGCGCCTCACCGGTGATAGGGTGCTCGTAGCCCCGGCCATGAAACCCGTGACCGTGCAGTATGAGGCCGTGCCCGCGCCCTCGATGGCGCCCGAACCCGACGCGCAGACCGCTCCCCGCCCCGCGGCCAGCATCTACAGGTTCCCCGCCGAGTGGCTGTCCGAACTGGGCGCGCAGGCGCGACCATGGCCGTTGCCCCTGCCTGAAGGGCTGATCTCTGCGCTTGCCGGTGTGCAAAACATGCAGGGTTCACCGGCACACGGTGAACCTGACGACCCGGCTACGATCCCGGGCTTGCCTGCCGGCCTGTATCTGCTGGTCATCCGCCTCTCATCCCCGGCAGGCGAACTGAGTGACTGGCAGTTGCTGGTGGTGGCCGACAGCCACCTCGCTCAAACGGAGAAGGGTGGGTCGTTCTGGGCAACCGACCGAAGCGGGCGACCGTGGACCGGCGCGGAAGTGTCGCTGTACTCCCCACAGGGCACGCTATTGGATAAAGGCCTCACCGACCAGAGGGGGCTGTGGCGGCCTTCCGGCGCGGGGGCGGGGGCCACCTTGGCTATCGCCCGCGATGTGGACGGCCATCTGGCGGCGCTTGTGCTGCAACCCGGTGCTGTCTCGCCCTTAGCCGATTCATCTTCGGGCATGCTTGCGGCCAGCATGCACACCGACTTGCCCGCCTACCGACCCGGCCAGCAGGTGAATTTCCGAGTGTTGATCCACTCGCGAATCGGTGCCGCATGGGAGCGTGCCGATTCCACGCCGGTGGCGGAGCAGAACGTTGTAGTATCGCTGCTCACCCCCACAGGGTCAACGGTGGGCAGGTTGACCTTGCGGCCCGATGGGGCAAGCGGGGTCACGGGTGTGTTCACTCTGTCTCCAGAGCTTCGCCCCGGGCGTTATACGGTGCGGGTGCAGGCCGGCAAGGCTTACCGAGATTTTCCCCTCTCCATAAACCCTGCTGACAGCAACACCCTGAGCGTATATGCCCTGCCCTCGAATGAATACAGCGAGCAGACTATCACGCACACCGTTAGCGTGCTGGGGCCAGACGGGCGGCCCGCCAGCGGGGCGGTGATTACGGGCACCCTGCGCATATCCGGCGAACCTGAGGTTTGGACCTCACAGCCTATTACCGCCAAGGCAGACACAGATGGTCGGGCTACCCTGACCGTGCGGCTGCCGGAATGGTTTGCTTACTTCAACGAGCCGGGCCTGTATCTGGCCGTCGAAGCTCGTCTGCACGAGTACAGCGGCACTTATGCTCGTTATCTGGATCGTACTTCCTTCAACAGCGCCCGGTCGGGCATGAGACAGCTGGTATCACCGAGCCTCGATTTCGCGGCTGTAGCCGTCCCTCAGGAGGACGGCAGCACACGGTTGAGGGTGGTGAGCCTCAAGGCCACGCAGGCGGGTGATTTACTGGTGGTAGCCAATGGGTCAAACGGTCGGAGCGAAGCGTGGTCGCTCGACCTGAAAGGCAAACCAGACATTACCATAACGCTGGCCGAGGACTATGCCGGTGGGCGGCTGCGCTTCCTGCGGGCGGGGTTGCCCGGCTGGCGCGAGCTACAACTCATGCCGGGGCACAACCCCGCGGTATCGTTGCAAGTCACCGCATCGCGCACGGTAGCGCCGGGCGCGCCCTTGCAGGTTAACTTGAGGTTGCTGGATGTGGAAGGACAGGGCGTGGCAGGCATAGGCACCGTGTGGTTCAGACGGGTGGCGGATATGGCCTCCTCGGATGGAGTGCGAGCATGGGAGCCGGGCGTCAGCATTAGCGCGGCTGAGCCTGCTTCAACCACGCCGACCGCGCCTGCTTCCCCCGGCCTGTGGTACGTAATGGCCGAGGCGGCCACATACGATGCCACTCCTGTGCGCTCGTGGGCTGTGGTGGAGGTGGTGCCCGGCGTATCCTTGCAACTGCCGCCAGCGCAAAGGACCAATGCGTTGCAACCGCTGGCCGTGTCGGTGATGGTGCACAACCCCACCGGTGAGCGCATCTCATCCGGCGTCAGGGTTGTAGCAACCGGCAACCTCAAGGTGTCCGGCGGCGGCTCGCAGGCGGTGGACGTAGCACCCGGTGGCCGGCAGCGACTCGATTGGCAGTTGGTTGCCACCAGACCGGGACCTGCCGTGGCCCGATTCTTCTTCATGCCGAGCGCAGGCGTCAGCGAAGTGTGGACTCTCGAAGTGCTCGCCGATGAGAACCCCCGCACTGTGACCACGTATGCATCAGGCGTGCTGGCAGGAGAGCGCACCATCGGCGTGCAAGTGCCTTCGGGGCTGTCCGACGACGCTGTCGAATTGGAGATACGGGTATCAACTTCTCTGCTTTCCATGCTCAGCGGTATCGTGAGCGACCTGCCTGCGGTATACACCAAGCCCGGCGAGCGAGTGGCGCTGGCCGCCACGCGGTTAAGCTCGACGTCGTCCGTTGCCGCAGCCTACAGGCGGCTAGGTTATGGCGACCCCGAACTGGAGCCGTCCAGCGTGCAGCATTCGCTGGTACTGCAACAGCTCTATTCGGCACAAAACGCCGATGGCGGCTGGGGCAAGGGTGCCGATGGTTTCGGCAACAGCCAAGTGGCCGATACTGCACACGCACTGCTGGCTATGCGCCGCCACAGCATCGCATGGCTGGACGCTGGTGGTGAACCCCAGCCCGCTGTGGACCCTGTGGTGGTCAACCGAGGGCTTGCTTACCTGTACATGCAGTTGCTCAGGCCACCCGGCCCACAGGAAGGCGAGGCTTCGCTGGAAGAACGGACCTACGGTCTTTATGTGCTCGCTCTGTACGGCAAGCTCGAACCGGAACTGGCCCGCCAGTACGTGGCGTATGCCGCACCCCACAGGCAGGATTTGAAATTGTCGGCGGCGGCACAGGCATGGCTTGCGCTGGCGCTGTGGCAGTCAGGCAGTGTGTCTGATGCGCTGGCGCTGGCGAACAGGTTGCTCGCGGCCCAACCTGACGAGCAGGTGGGCGCTTTGGCTCCGATGTTAGAGCTGTTGGTTATGGCGAGCAACGCCGGCACGCCCGATGCATATTACGCTCAGGGCACGCTCGACAGGGGCAAGTACCGGGCAGCGGCCGCTCAATACGCTACCCTGCTGGTAGAAGCGAGGCGGGGCGTGGGTTGGTCCGACCCTGTGCACACCGCAAACGCAGTATGGGCGCTATCGCGCTATGCGGAAGAGACCGAAGAGGAAGTGCAGAGCGGTGTGCCTTTGATTGATCTCAACGACCACCCCGTGCAGGTGCTGGGCCGGCGCGATAACCGCGGCGCTGTATCTCTGGCGGTGTCCGTTCCCGGGCATGCGCTGCGGGCGGGCAACAACCGGCTTGAGTTAAAACCCACCGCCGGGCAGACTGTGTACTACAGTTTGACATTGAGAGCAACTAGATGAGTTGCGGGGCGTGAAGCGTGTAAGCTAAAAAGCACAGACCACAGACTTCGAACACTACATCAGGAGCGACATGGACGGACGACTCATAGTTGAAGGCGGTTATCCCCTGCATGGAGAGATAACGCCTGTGGGGAACAAGAATTCAGCACAGCCCATGCTGGCAGCCAGCCTGCTGACCGATCAACCCATCACGCTGCGTAACATGCCCAATATCGCCGACGTGCGCACGCTGATAGAGATATTGCGCGGCATGGGGGTGGAGGTGGACGATTCGGGGCTGGCCGGCGAGCACACTGTGACCGTGCGGGCCGGCGAAGTGTCGAAACAGCCCGACCGCAGTCTAGGCTCGCAGGTGCGTGGCTCCATTTTGATGGCCGGACCGCTGCTGGCGCGCACCGGCCACGCGGTGATCGGCCACCCCGGAGGCGACGCTATAGGCCGCCGACGCGTAGATACGCACCTCATGGCTTTGCAGGCGTTGGGCGCACAGGTCGAGGTGCAGAACGGCCAGTATATTATGCGTGCCGAGCGCCTGCGAGGGGCCGATATCTTCCTTGACGAAGCCAGCGTCACCGGTACCGAGCAGGCTATCCTAGCATCGGTGCTGGCCGAGGGCGAGACCACGATATGTAACGCCGCCTCGGAGCCACATGTACAGGACCTGTGCCACATGCTGAACAGCATGGGAGCACAAATAAGGGGCATTGGCACCAACACCTTGCACATACGTGGTGTGAGCGCCCTGCATGGAGGCGAGCATACCATCGTCACCGACCACATCGAGGTGGGCAGTTTCATCGGGCTGGCGGCGGTCACAGGCGGCGAGCTGCGCATCCGCAACGCCGTGCCCCAGCACATGCGCATGATCCGGTTGGTGTTCAAAAAGCTGGGCGTGTGCGTGCAAGTGGATGGCGATGATATAGTGGTGCCCGGCGGACAGGACCTCAAGGTAGAATACGACGTGCACGAAGCCGTGCCTAAAATAGACGACGGTGTATGGCCTGCCTTCCCATCCGACCTGATGAGCATCGCTCTGGTCACCGCCACCCAGTCCGAGGGTACCGTGCTGATCTTTGAGAAGATGTTCGAAAGCCGCCTGTTCTTCGTGGACAGTCTGATTCGCATGGGGGCACGCATAGTGCTGTGCGACCCTCATCGTGCAGTGGTAGTGGGCAAATCCCGACTGAGGGGTGAAGAGATATCCAGCCCCGACATACGCGCAGGCATGGCCCTGCTTCAAGCCGCGCTGTGTGCGCGGGGCACCAGC
>DAOTTC010000120.1:0-36853 GCA_034437815.1 Chloroflexia bacterium
CACCCCCACGCCCCCGGCAGAGGAGCGCCCCCTGCACCCCCGCAAAGGCCATGAGTTGTGGAGAGGGAGGGCTATGGGGGACACCCAATACCCGGCAGGGGAGTGCCCCTGCACCCCCCTATTTTGGGTTGGGTGCCCGGCATGCGGGCGAGACGCCCGCGCTCCGGAAAACAGCACCATTGGTTATTGGCTGTAAGAGGGGTTACATTTCGAGGCGAGAAAGGACGCGCCACATCAATACAGGTCTACTGCTCGTCGCCTACTATAGCCTCATATATCCTTTCCAGTTCCTCGTCCGAGTAAAAATATATGACCAGCTTGCCGCCCCGTTTGCTTTTGGATAGTTGGACCTTTGTGCCCAGAGCAGTGCGGAAGCGGTCTTCTAGATCGCGCATAGGGTCGTAAAGAGGGGGTTGGGGTGGGGGAGAGGGTTGTTCGGGCGGCTGGGTCTGGGACCGGGAATGTTCGGCTAACCTGCGGGCCAGTTCCTCGGTCTGACGTACGTTCAGGCCTTCGGCCACGATACGCTCCAGCAGGCGCAGTTGCATCTCTTCGTCGGGTACCTGAAGCAGGGCGCGGGCATGCCCCTCTGTGATCAGCCCTTTGGCGAGCGACTCTTGGGCCGGTACAGGCAGTTTGAGCAGGCGCAGGGCGTTGGCTACGGCCTGTCGGCTCTTGCCAACGCGCATGGCCACCTCGTCCTGCTTCAACCCAAACTCTTCCAACAGCGAACGGTAGGCGCTCGCTTCCTCCAGAGGATTGAGGTCGGCGCGCTGAAGGTTCTCCACCAGCGCCAGTTCCAGCATTTCAGCAGAAGAGGCTTCCTTCACAATGGCGGGCACCGTGCGCAGTCCGGCCAGCATAGCCGCCCGCCATCGTCTCTCGCCGGCGATCAATGTATATTCGTGCCCGTGGGGAGCACCTGTGCGCGTGACCACCACAGGTTGCAACACACCGTGCTCGCGTATCGAGTCGGCAAGCTCGGTCAGTTCTTCTTGGGACATGGCCTGCCGGGGTTGGTGGGGGTTGGGGGCAATGGCATCCACAGGCAGTTGGACTATACCCTGCACGGAAGTGGGCGTGATGCCTGCCTGTGTGGCTCCGGGTTCGCCGGTGGGGGGAAGAGTTCCGACCTCACCAAGCGTCTCCATGGCACGATCGGCCTGCTCCTGTTGCTGCTGCTGTTGTCGGACCGGTGGGGCTGATGGTATGAGCGCATCCAGCCCCCGACCCAGACCGCCTTTCCTACGCACGTCCGGACACCTCCATCTGTTCGTGATCACCGTAGGGCGCCTCGGCGCCGGTGACGTGGGCGGTGCGCTCCACCAGTTCGCGTGCCAGCGCTGCATAAGCCATAGCCCCGCGTGAGTTGGGGTCGTATTCCAGCACGGTTAGGCCATAGCTGGGGGCCTCGCTCAGGCGCACGCTGCGCGGTATGAGCGTGTCGAACACTTCATCGGGGAAGTGGGTGCGCACCTCCTGCACGACTTGAGCAGACAGGTTGGTGCGGCTGTCGTACATCGTCATAACGATGCCGAGGATGCGCAGGTTGCGGTTGAGGCTGCGCAGCACCAGCGAGATAGTGTTGGTAAGCTGGATCAGCCCTTCGAGAGCCAGATACTCGCACTGTAAGGCAATTATCACGGCATCGGCAGCGGTAAGTGCGTTCAGCGTGAGCAAGCCCAGCGACGGCGGACAATCCACCAGTATATAATCATAACGGTTGCGAAGCGGGTCGAGGGCGTGCTTGAGGCGGTATTCGCGTTCACCCTGAGGCTCGGCGGCCAATTCCACCTCGGCTCCGGCCAGTTCCACAGAGGAGGGCAACAGGTGCAGGTTGCCCTTGAAGGCCGGGCGGTCTACGGGCACTATAGCCTCGGTTGCAGGTACATCGCCCATCAGCACGTCGTACACCGACACGTCACGGTGCTTGTCCACGCCCAGACTGGAAGTGGCATTGGCCTGCGAGTCGGCATCCACCAGCAGCACCATATACCCTGAGGCGGCCAGATAGGCCGCGAGGTTGACCGCTGTGGTGGTTTTGCCCACCCCGCCCTTCTGGTTGGCGAAAGAGTAAATGCGGCCCCGCCGGGGAGCGCCGGAGGTAGAGGTTTCCACAATGGGTAATTCTACCACAATCGCGTGTCGGACGCAGTCAGCAACATCCTCATCTTCAGCATGAGCGTGAGCGTGAGCGTGAGCATGGGCACCGGCATCAAGTTACTATGCCGCGCTGCCTCAGATAGTGCAGTACGAGGTCTTCGAATGGCTGGTCGGTGGTCACCAGCATGTAGTTGATGCCTCGCCGCCTGCAAAACTGTTCGATACTGCCCTGCCATACTTCGAACTTCTGCCGGTACAGGTCGAGGATGGCCCCGTCTATGGATACCTCTTGCGTGGTGCCGGTCTCCACGTCCTTGAGGCGCAGGTCGCCTATGAGGGCCAGCTCAGGGTGTACCTCGGCGGGGGCCAGAATGTGTATGAGGTTCACTTCATGCCCCGCGGCTTGCAGCGCCGACAGTCCATCGGTGCCCCCACTTTCCACCAGACAGTCGCTCAGCAGGAACAACAGGCCGGGGTACTTGGCTTGAGCGGCGTACTGCCTGAGGTTGGAGTCGAGGTCGGTTTCGCCTTCTGCCCTCACGCCTGCGATGAAGCGCAACAGCGACACTGCGTGCCCCTTGCCCCTGACCGGCGTGAAGCGTTGCAGTCCGGTCTTGCTGAAGGCCGTCACGGTCAGCCGGTCCAGATTAGCCAGCGCTATGTAACCGAGGGCTGCCGCGGTGCGCCTTGCATACACCAGTTTGTTGTGCTCGCGGGTGTTTGCCTGTGACGAGGCATTGTCTGGCATGGGAGGCCGCTCGTCCGTGTCCAGTGGGGCCACGGGCGCGGTGGGGGTTATCTGGCCGGGATCACCCCAGTCCATGGATTTGCTGGCGTCAATCAGGATGTGTACGGTGAGGTCTTCTTCTTCCTGAAACAGCTTGATGAACAGACGCTCCAGCCGGGCATAGGCGTTCCAGTCCACGCGGCGCAGGTCATCGCCGTGGGCATAGTTGCGGTAATCGGCGAACTCCACCGACTGTCCGCGCTTGGGGCTGCGCCGTTCGCCCTTGAGCCTGCCTGCTCGCAATTTGCGGCTGATGAGCGACAAGCGCTCCAGCTTCTTCATGAACTCGGCGTCGAACAGTTGAGTGTAGAAAGGTTGTGCGCCGGTAGGGGCATGAGTCTGGGGTTGGGAAGCCTGTGCAGAGCTCATAGGTCGTCCTTTGCTTTGCGGTTCCACAGTGCGCTCCTACCTGCATTATACATCTGTAGTGAGGAGTGTCCAAAAGCCGTTAGGGACCTGTCAAAAAGCAACAAGAGGGCCTGTAAAAGCCCTCTTTGTTGCGTAAAATTGGAACAAGCCGGATATGAGTGCCGAGGAAGGGATTTGAACCCTTACCCCCTCAATCGGGGACTAGGCCCTCAACCTAGCGCGTCTGCCTGTTCCGCCACCTCGGCAAAAAGCGCATTTACTGCACGCCGTACAATTATACGCCGTGCGGGTGGCGATGTCAAGGTAAAAGGGGATGGCCGGGGGAGGACCATGACCTCCTTTCAGAGGCTTTAGGGCCTGTCACTTGCTCCAGTAATCGGCTACGGCTGCTTCGGCCACAACCGGCACTACTTTCAAAATGGCCTCGCCTGCGCGCACCATCTCACGTTCCACAATGTTCTTGACTTCCTCAGCTTGATCTTCACGCGCCTCTACCACGATTTCATCATGCACGGTGTTCACGGTGCGCGCATCCCAGTGCTTGAGCGCGTCGCGCAGGTATATAAGGGCCAACTTGGTCATATCGGCGTTGGCACCCTGAATAGGGCTGTTCTTGCCCTGCCGCTCTATGGCCGCTATTTGTCGGCGGTACTCCTCTTCGTTAGTCTGCTTGAGGGTCTCGTCTGGCAGGGTGTAGAAGCGTTTGCGACCCAGAGTGGTGACGCTGTAGCCGTTGCGCACGGCATCTTTGGCCGCTCGGTCCAGCCACTTCTGGATGCCGGGATAGGCCTTGAAATACTTGGCTATAAGCTCTTTGGCTTCATCGAGGCTCACCCCTAGCCTCGGCGCAAGCCCGCCCGGACCCATGCCGTAGGCCAACCCAAAGTTGATGGCCTTGGCCGCCGAGCGCTGGGCCTTGGTCACGGCATCCAACGGCACACCGAACATCTGCGATGCAGTCAACGAGTGCAGGTCCTGACCCGACTTGAAGGCGTTGATGAAGCCTTCGTCGCCGCTCAACTCCGCCAGAATGCGCAGTTCCGCCTGTGAATAGTCGCATGTTATCAGTTTGTACCCGTCAGCCGCGATGAAGCACTTGCGAAAATCCGACGTGGCAGGTATCTGTTGCACGTTGGGTCTTGTGCACGAGAAGCGCCCGGTATCGGCTCCATGCTGGTTAAAGTCCGGGTGGATCCGTCCGGTCTTGGGGTGTATAAGGCTGAGCACGTTCTCACCGAAGGCCGATAGGGTCTTCTCGTGTGCCCGGTATTCCAGCAGTTTTTGCACAGCAGGGTGGTTGAATTTGACCAGCGTTGACTCCATGGTGTCGGGCAGGTGCACCCCCAGCCGCGCGAAAGCTTCGATTAGTTGAGAGGATGAATTGAGGTTGATCGGGGATACCCCGAACATGGTTATCTGCATAGAGGCCGGTTGCAGCATCTCGGCAAGTTCGACGGCGGCCCTGTCCCTCTGCACGGCCACCTGCTCTATAATCTTGCGCCAGCGGGCTTCGTCTATGCGCACGCCCGCCAGCTCCAGATCGCCCACCGCGGGTATGCACCGGAACTCCAACTCGGCAATCTGTGTGAGACCCAGCTTCTTCAGCTCCCTGACCTGATGCCGCCAGATGGGCATCATGATGTGGGCGTCACGGGCCGCATAGTGCAACTGCTCGGCAGACAGATAGGCGTCTCCCTGCGCGGCCAGCTTATGGAAACTCTCGCGCACGCTCTTGTCGAGCACAGCTCCCAGATACTTCTGAGCAATGAGCTTGAGCGATATATCCCGCCCGATGCCCGCGGTCATGATGCGTTCGGCGAGCATGGTGTCGAACATACCGGCCACGATGATGCCCGCCTGTTGGCGCAGCATCTCATAATCGAACTTGGCGTTCTGGGCCACCTTCAGGATGCGCGGGTTCTCCAGCAAGGGCTTGAGCGGCAAGGGCAACACGCGCCTGCAATCCACTATGTACACCTTGTCAAGGGTGGCGATCTGTAGAAGGAGCAGTTGCGCAGTGTATGGGTCTAGGCCGTCGGTTTCGGTGTCCAGCCCGATGACGCTCTCTCGGGCGAGCATCTCGGCCAATTCGGCCAGCCGCGACTGGTCCTGCACTAACTCGTATTCGAATTCGTTGTAATTGCCCACCTGCACGTCTGCTGCGGTCGGTTTATGGGTGGTTGTGCCATCGTCCGCGCTGTCCGCAAAGAGGTTCACGGATATGGAGTTGTCTATGGCCAGATCGGCTTCGGCGCGCACCGTACTCGATAGTTCACCTGCCTCAGTGGTCACTGTGCCGGAAGATACTGTATTGACGTGCCCATTGCCGCTGTGCGCGACATATCCCTGTAGCCCGCTAACATCGTGGGCGTGGGCGCGGTCCATGCTTTCCGCCATCTGGTGATGCGCCTGTGATGCGGACCTGCCGAGGTAATCGGAGTACAATTGCAGGTAATACTGGTGATCTCTGTCTGTGGAACCGGCACCGGCACCGGCATTAGCACCTGCGCTGTGCTCATCCTGCCTTCTATAAGGTGCTTCTGCCGGCGGCCAGTCGGCAGAAGCGCCCGCTACGGTGCAAAACGGGCAGGCTTGATAACCGTGATGGTATCGGCGCCCGCAGGTGGCGCACTGACGATGATAGACATGGTAGCCCCGGCCATTCAGTGGTGCGCCGCAGTGCTCGCATGCAGGCTGGAAAGCATCGCTCAGCCCACCGTCTGTGGGCTTGTGGCTCCACCGCTCGCAATAGCTACACCATAAAGACATCTTTGGGCACCCCGCGCTCGGTCTTGAACCTCGCTTCAGCTTCAATAAGCCGGGCATATATTATACAGGTTCTCCGTTGGTAAGACCGCGATATCCACAGGCGCGATGTACAGGTGCGCGAAACACAATGTAGTAGTATAAGTGGGACCGGACCCCCAACCCCGCTCCTTGTTGGAAGCAAGGGGGCAAGGCCATGCGCCTCTGGCACTTTGTGTGCAATAGAGGGGGAGAGCGTAGCTCTGCCCGGCCATCCCCTTTACCCACCAACACCTTTACGGGGAAAATAAAGAGCCGGGGACATGTGTACCCTTGCGCCCCGGACAGCGTGCTGATCTAAGCCCCCTGTCAACCACCGGTTGTCGGTGGAGCCGTCAGTTTCCCTCGCCTTGACGCTCAAGCGCGTGAACCGGTATAATTACATCTGTTGCGGGGTGTAGCGCAGCCCGGAAGCGCACCTGAATTGGGATCAGGAGGTCACAGGTTCAAATCCTGTCACCCCGACTGCAACCTCACCTTATGGTGGGGTTCTTTATTTGGTGTCTTGGTGGTTGCTATCAATGAGCAGGCGGAGATCGGCCCCGATTGTTGATGGATCCATGGCTGCCAATGGCGCTTGACAGTTCGATGCGCTTGCTATATAATTGTACACTGTGCGTATTGCGCGCCGTGTTCTAGAGAGTGAGGAGAAAAGTATTAATGCCGACAATTAATCAACTGGTACGCCGGGGTCGCAAGCCGGTGGTCAAGAAGACCAAGGCTCCTGCCCTCCGGTACACGCTGAACGTGTACACCCAGAGGGTAAAGCGCGGTAAAGGCTCGCCCCAGAAGCGCGGCGTTTGCACGCAGGTCCGCACCATGACGCCCAAGAAGCCTAACTCGGCGCTCCGCAAGATCGCCCGCGTCAGGCTATCCAACGGCATGGAGGTGACCGCCTACATTCCGGGCGAGGGCCACAATCTGCAGGAGCACTCGGTGGTGCTCATCCGTGGGGGCCGCGTCAAGGACCTGCCCGGTGTGCGCTATCACATCATCCGCGGCACGCTCGATGCTCAGGGCGTGAAAGACCGCAAGCGAGGCCGCTCCAAGTACGGCACCAAAAACCCTGCCAAGGCTAAGGGCGGCAAGAAGTAGAGCTGATTTTAGGCTGGAATAGCCATAGCAATAAAACAGAATAAGAAAGCGTATAACGCACGCCTGAGGGCGTGTGGTTACCTTTGGACAGGTGACTGCATGATGGGAGCTGTTCCCATGGCCCGGTGTGCGATGTGAAAAGTTGGGCAGACCGGCCGGCCGGTGGAACAGTTCCCGTCGTTTTGAGTTCAGGGCCTGTGCAAGGCCCAGATAAAGTCGGGTGCAGGCCCGACAGTTCCGAAGGCCAAGCCCAAGCCATAGTGGAGGAAGCATATGCCACGACGTGGTAGATACGAAAAGCACGAGGCGTTGCCCGATCCTCGGTTCAACAACGTGCTGGTGTCCAAATTCATCAATAAGGTGATGACACGCGGCAAGAAGAGCGTGGCCGAGCATATCGTGTACGGGGCGATTGATGAGATCGAGCGCCGCGCTCGCAGGCCCGGCCTCGAAGTGTTCGAGCAGGCCATCCGCAACGCCACGCCCGTGCTCGAAGTCAAACCTCGCCGCGTGGGCGGTGCCACCTATCAGGTGCCCGTGGAGATCAAAGGCGACCGCCGGCTGTCGCTCGCCATGCGCTGGCTGATCCAGTCGGCCCGCAAGCGGCCCGGCAAGAGCATGATCGAGCGCCTCGCCAATGAGTTGATGGACGCCGCCAATAACACCGGCGCCACCATCAAAAAGCGCGAAGATACTCACAGGATGGCTGAAGCCAACAGAGCATTTTCGCATTACAGATTCTAAAAGGTTCTGGATTGCAGGTTCCGGGTTCTGGGTGCTGCAGCGTGACCGGTAACATGGTCCTGACCGGCAGGCGATACGTACCGGACCCACCGGACTGTCGGGCAGTCCAGAACCCGGATTGGAGGTAGTAACGTGCCCAGAGCATTTCCTCTGGAAAAAACAAGGAACATAGGCATAATCGCGCACATAGACGCCGGTAAGACCACCACCACCGAGCGCATACTTTACTACACCGGCCGCATCTACAAGATGGGTGAGGTGCACGAAGGCTCGGCCACCATGGACTACATGGAGCAGGAGCGCGAGCGCGGCATCACCATTACCGCCGCGGCCACCACTGCTCAGTGGAAAGACCACCGTATCAACATCATAGATACGCCCGGTCACGTGGACTTCACGGTGGAGGTGGAGCGCTCGCTGCGCGTGCTGGACGGCGGTATTGTGGTGTTCGACGCGGTGGCAGGGGTGGAGCCGCAGTCCGAGACGGTGTGGCGGCAGGCCGACCGTTACCATGTGCCCCGCATCTGCTTCGTCAACAAGATGGACCGCGTGGGCGCATCGTTCTGGCGCACTATCGAAATGATCCGTGAACGCCTGAACGCCAACCCCGTGCCCGTGCAGATACCCATCGGTGTGGAGTCCTCGTTCAAAGGTGTGATAGACCTTATCGAGAGCAAGGCTTACATTTATACCGATGACCTCGGCACTCACCTGCAATCGCTGGACATCCCCGCCGACATGGTGGACGAAGTAGCTGCCCAGCGCGAGAAGATGGTCGAGCTTATAGTGGAGAGCGACGACGAGCTTACCCTGCGCTATCTAGAGGGCGAGGAGATCACCCCGGCCGAGTTGAAGGCGGCTCTGCGACGGGCCACCATTGATGGCCGGTTGGTGCCGGTGCTGTGCGGGGCCGCGTTGCGCAACAAGGGCGTGCAACTTCTTCTGGACGCGGTGATCGACTACCTGCCCTCGCCGCTCGACATCCCACCCGTCAAGGGCATCGTGCCCGGCACTGACGAGGTGATCGAGCGCCCCACCGACGAGAACGCGCCCTTCGCGGCGCTGGTGTTCAAGATAGTAGCCGACCCGTTCGTGGGCCGTCTGGCCTATGTGCGCGTGTATTCGGGCATGCTGTCGTCGGGTAGTTTCGTGCTCAACAGCACCAAGGGCAAGCGTGAGCGCATAGGCCGCCTGCTTCAGATGCACGCCAACCACCGCGAAGAGATACAGGAACTGTACGCGGGCGACATCGGGGCTATCGTTGGCCTGAAGGAGACCTTCACCGGCGATACCCTGTGCGACCCGGCCAGCCCTATCGTGCTGGAGAGCATTCGGTTCCCTGAACCGGTCATCTCTATTGCCGTCGAGCCTAAGACCAAGGCCGATCAGGATAAGATGGATTACGCGCTGGGCCGTCTGGCTGAGGAAGACCCCACCTTCAAGGTACGTACCGACCCGGACACCGGGCAGGTGCTCATCTCCGGCATGGGCGAACTGCACCTCGAAGTGATCCTCGACCGCATGTTCCGCGAGTACAAAGTGGAAGCTAACCGGGGCCGCCCGCAGGTGGCTTACAAAGAGACCCTCGCCCGACCGATCCGGGCGCGCGGCCTGTTCAAGCGCCAGACCGGCGGTCGCGGCATGTACGGCGACGCGGTGGTGGAGTTCGAGCCGCTGCAACGCGGTGGGGGCTTCGATTTCGTCAATAAGATCGTGGGCGGGGTGATCCCCAAGGAGTACATACCCGCGGTCGCCCGAGGTATCCAAAAGAAGATGGAGTCCGGTGGCCGCGCAGGCTACCCCATGGTAGACATCCGCGCCACGCTGGTGGACGGCTCATACCACGAAGTGGACTCCAACGAACTGGCTTTCGAAATCGCCGGCTCGCTGGCCTTGCAGGAGGCCATTGAACGCGCAGGCACTGTGATACTGGAGCCGATCATGCGCATCGAGATCGTCACCCCTGAACAGTTCATGGGTGACGTGATCGGCGACCTGAACAGCCGCCGTGGTCATGTGGAGCGTACCGAGGCCAAGACGGGCGCGGTGGTGATACGTGGCTATGTGCCTTTGGCTAACCTGTTTGGCTACACCACCGACCTGCGCTCGATGACGCAGGGCCGCGCCTCGTCCTCGGTCGAGTTCGACCACTATCAGGAGGTGCCCCAGTCGGTGGCCGCGGAGCTGCTGGCGAAGGCCAAAGCGTAACACAGGTGAAAGGTGGTCGGCCCGCATAGGGCCGGCGGCCATCGCCTGACCGGCTTATGGAGTTGGCATGACAGATCGCAAGGTTCGATTTTGGAAAAGGCCACACCACATGAGGGAGTACAAACACGTATGGCTGCAAAGCAGAAGATAAGGATCCGACTGAAGGCGTTCGACCACCGGATTCTCGACCAGTCGGCGCAGCAGATAGTGGACACCGCCGAGCGCACGGGTGCGCTGGTGGCCGGCCCCATACCGCTGCCCACTAAGATAGAGAAATTCTCGGTCATCCGGTCGCCGTTCATAGACAAGGACTCGCAGGAGCAGTTCGAAATCCGCACCCACCGGCGGTTGATTGACATTCTGGAGCCTACCCAGAAGACCATCAACGCGCTCATGCGCCTCAACCTGCCCGCCGGTGTGGACGTGGAGATCAAGTAAGCGCGGTTTAATAATGAAGAGCGCCGGGGCGCGCACTTGGTCCCGGCATGTAGTGGGAATCTTGCCCCGGCCATGCATGTGCCGCACGGCCCCACGAGGGTGGGCAAGCGAAACTCCAAGAGGGAGCAAGTACCAAAATGATAAAGGGCCTTATAGGAAGAAAACTTGGCATGACTCAGGTGTTCGAGGGCAACGGTCAGGCTACTGGCGTGACCGTGATCGAGGCCGGACCGTGCATTGTCACGCAGGTCAAGACCCCTGAGCGCGATGGCTATTCCGCCGTACAACTCGGTTGGGGAGAGGTTGAGGAGCGCAAGCTCACTCAGCCGGAGCGCGGCCACCTGCGCCGCAAGAAACTGCCGCTGGTGCGCTATCTGCGCGAAGTGCCCGTGGACGAGGGCACCGAGGTTAAGGTGGGTGAGCGCGTAGACGTGGGCATGTTCAGCCCCGGCGACTATGTGGACGTGATTGGCATCAGCAAGGGTAAAGGCTTCGCGGGCGTGGTCAAGCGCCATGGCTTTCGTGGTGGCCCGCGCACCCATGGTCAGTCGGATCGTCTGCGCCACCCCGGCTCGATAGGCCCCGGCACGACCCCCGGTCGGGTGTACAAAGGCACAAAGATGGCCGGCCACATGGGTCACGAACGCGTGACCGTGCAGAACCTGCGCGTGGTGTCTGTTGACCCGGAGCGCAACCTGCTGGTGGTCAAGGGTGCGGTGCCCGGTCCGGCTGAGGGCATGCTGATTATTCGCAAGGCAGTGAAGAAGGCCACGAAGACCAAGTAGCAGGCCTGCCGGACCCGCATGGTCCGTATGCAGGCTGGTTACTTCAGGTAACCGGAGGGAAAAAGTGCAAGCTAAAGTATACAATCTGGCGGGTGAAGAGGTAGACAAAATAGAGCTTGACGATGCGGTGTTTGGCATCCGGCCCAACATGGCGGTGGTGCATCAGGCCGTGGTGCGCCAGCAGGCCAACGCCCGTCAGGGTACCCACGACACGAAGACGCGCGCCGAAGTGCGCGGTGGTGGTGCCAAGCCGTGGCGCCAGAAGGGCACGGGCCGGGCGCGTCAGGGTTCTATTCGCTCCCCCCAGTGGCGGCATGGTGGCGTGGTGTTCGGCCCCCACCCGCGCTCATACGAACAGGATATGCCGCGCAAGATGCGCCGGCTGGCAATGCGCAGTGTGCTTTCGGCCAAGGCAGCAGCCGGACGGCTGGTGGTGGTGGACAGCTTTGCCGATCTGGAGCCGCGCACCAAGGTTATGAAGCAGGTGCTGGACAACCTCAAGATTGACGGCACAGCCCTGATCATGACCCCCGGCCACGAGCCAAATGTGGAGATGGCCGCCGCTAATCTGCCCTACGTGCGCACTATGATGGCCTACCTGCTAAGCGTGGTGGATATGCTCAGGCACGATTATCTGATCCTGCCGCGCGCCTCGGTGGATGTGATCCACTCTATATTGAGCTACACAGGAGGTCGGCGCAAGCGCTTGATCAAGGGCAGTACGCTGGCCCGCATCCGCGCTAATGGCGCGGGCGCGACGGCCCCCGCCCTTCCCGCCGGAGCGAAAGAGGAAGCCGAGACCGAAACGGTGGCTTTCCGTCCGACCGGCGAAGTGGCCGCCGCCGCCGCAGCTACCATCGCCGATACCGCCACTATCGAGGCCGATACCGAGACCGAGGACCGGGTGCTCAGCCCCACCACTTCGAGCGCTGAGGCCGGGGCCGAAACTGTTGCCTCTAAGGCCCGCAAGAAGGCCAGAAGCGTGAGGAGCGCTAAGGCGGCCGACAGCACCAAGGCCCAAGCTGAGGCCGGGGTTGAAGCTAAAGCCGCCGAGGGTAGCGGAGAAGCCGCCCCGCCCAAGCAGGAAGCGCAGGAAACGCGGGAAGAGGAGGGTCAAGCATAAATGCCACACCTATATGATATCATCCGGCGTCCGGTGATGACCGAGCGCAACACCGACCTGATGCAGCAGGGCCGCTATACATTCGAGGTGGCTCGCGACGCCAACAAAATTCAGATCAAAGAAGCCGTGGAGAAGGCCTTCGGGGTGACTGTGGTGGCGGTCAACACACTCAACGTGCACCCCAAGAAGCGCCGAGAGCGCACCCGCTTCCGTGGCACCCGCCCCGGTTGGAAGAAGGCCATCGTCACGCTGGCCCCCGGCCAGAGGATAGAGATATTCGAAGGCCTGTGATACTCGCAGGTACGACCTGCCTGCGCGTTTGAGTGTAGTGGGAGCAATGACCAATGCCGATTAGAGTATACAAGCCTACATCACCGGGACGCAGGTTGATGAGCGTCTCGACTTTCGAAGAGATAACCAAGACCCGACCCGAAAAGTCGCTGCTGACGCCCCTGAAGAAGAGTGGTGGTCGCAACAATCAGGGTCGCATCACCGTGCGCCATCGGGGCGGGGGGCATAAGCGGCACTACCGGATAATAGATTTCAAGCGTGATAAGCGCAACATACCGGGCAAGGTGGCCGCCATAGAATACGACCCTAACCGCTCGGCCCGTATCGCCCTGATCCACTACAGGGATGGCGAGAAGCGCTACATTTTGGCTCCGCTCGGCCTGAAGGTGGGCGACACGGTCATGGCGGGCGATCAGGCCGAGGTGCGCGTGGGCAACGCCCTGCCTCTGCGCCGCATCCCGCTGGGCACGCAGATCCACAACATCGAGTTGAACATCGGGCACGGTGGGCAATTGGTGCGCAGCGCGGGCGCGGCCGCGCAGCTCCTCGCAAAAGAGGGCGACTACGCACAGGTGCGCCTGCCTTCGGGCGAAGTGCGCATGGTGCACTTGAACTGCATGGCTACCATTGGGCAGGTGGGTAACGTAGAGCACGCTAACATCCGAATAGGTAAGGCGGGCCGCTCGCGCTGGCTGGGCCGCAGGCCTGAGGTGCGCGGCGCGGCCATGAACCCGCGCGACCATCCCCACGGTGGTGGCGAGGGTCGTGCCCCACGCGGGGGCCAGCCGCAGACTAAATGGGGCAAACCCGCTCAAGGTTATCGCACACGCAACAATAAGCGCACCGATAAGTTCATCATCCGTGGCCGCCGCAGAGGGCCGCAGGCCGCCGGCAAAGGCCAGAGGTAAACCCCAAGGGTTTTGCGCAGGGGCAAGCCCTGTGGTCACCTGCCTTGTATGGCAAGATATGACGATGGTTCTGCTCAAAAGTGCTTATGCCACTTATCCGGGCAAAGGCGATAGATAACGTGGGCTTTCGGGCCTTATGGCCTTATATGGATAATTGGCGTAACAAGTACAAATGGGGGAGGATATGACTCGTTCTGCAAAGAAGGGACCGTACGTAGACCATAACCTGATAGAGAAGATTCGGAAAATGAACGCAAGGGGTGAGAAGCGCCTCATCAAGACATGGGCGCGCGCCAGCACCATCACACCCGAGATGGTCGGTCATACCATAGGCGTGCACGATGGCCGCCGCCACATACCCGTCTATATTACGGAAAACATGGTGGGCCACAAGCTGGGTGAGTTTGCCCTCACCCGCTTCTTCAAAGGTCACGCCGGTCACCACACCGAGCGGTCAACGAGACTCAAGTAACTCAAGGGTGCGGGGGGCTTACGTGTGAGGCCCCTTGCGGGGCGCTGAGATGCCCACCATACGCCCAGATGAGATGGCAACTTCTCTTTTTGGGAAGACCACAAAAAGAGTTGGTGGTATAAGGCGTAAACCCCTCTAGCATTACACGAGGATACGAGGATACAGCATGGAAGTAAGAGCTACAGCCAAGTACATACGCAGGTCGCCTCGTAAGGTGCGCATGGCTATAGAGGCGGTGCGCGGTAAGAGCGTGGACGAGGCCATCGCCATACTGCGCTTCCTGCCGCACGGTGCGGCCAAGGAGATACTCAGCGTGGTGAACAGCGCTGCCGCCAACGCCGAGAACAACTATGCCATGGCTCGCGAAGACCTGTACATCAAGCGCATCTATGCCGACGACGGACCCCGCTTCAAGCGATACCGCGCACGATCACGGGGCATGGCCTCGCCCATACTGAAGCGCACCTGCCACATCACCGTGGTGGTTGACGAACGAGAAACCGAGTAGGCGGCACAAAAGGAGGAACAATGGGACGCAAGGTCCACCCGATAGGGTTCAGACTTGGTATAATTAAGGATTGGCAATCGCGCTGGTATGCAGACCGGAATTACACCGAACTGCTGCACGAAGACATCCGCATCCGTCAGGTGGTAAGCCAGCGTTTGCAGGGTGCCGGGCTGTCCCGTATCGAGATACAGCGCTCGGCCAACCAGATCGAGGTGACACTGCACACCGCCCGACCGGGCATCGTAATCGGCAAGGGCGGGCAGGCGGTTGACCTGCTCCGCAAGGACCTCGAAGAGATGACCGGCAAGAAGGTCAAGATCAACATCGAGGAGGTCAAACAGCCGGAGCTGGATGCGTATCTGGTGGCCGAAAGCATCGCCGAGCAGATCAGCCGCCGGGTGTCCTACCGGCGGGCCATGAAGCAGGCGGTGATGCGGGCCATGCGTGCCGGGGCCAAGGGCATTCGGGTGCGCGTGTCGGGCCGTCTGGGCGGGGCCGAGATGGCCCGCTCGGTGTGGGAGATGGAGGGTCGCGTGCCTTTGCATACCATACGCGCCGATATTGATTACGCTATAGTGCACGCCCACACCACCTATGGCCGCATCGGCGTCAAGGTATGGATCTACAGGGGCGATGTGATCGAGCGCAAGGCAGGAGACCTGCTGTTGGAGATGGAGCGCCCGGCCGCCGTGGCCCCGCCCCGCCCTGAGCGCCGCGAGCGCCGTGAGCGCCCTGAGCGCACTGAGCGCGCGCCGCGTGGTGAGCGTTCCGAGCGTGGTGAGCGGCGTGGCGAGCCTCGTGCCGAACAGCGTGTGCCACGTGGTGAACGCGCCGGGGAGGCGCAGGCCACCGGCGCGAGCAGGCAGGCCAGCGCCGCCCGGCCACACGGGCCGGTGGGTACACAGCCACAGCCTGTGCAGGGCGACCGCACGGCCCTGCCTACCCAAGGCGCGTTTGGTGAAGAAGGACAGCGTACCGAGCCTGCTGCCGCGGCTGCCCCGCTGAGTCAGGGCGATGCCGGCGCTCAGTTGGAGTTGGAGCCTGCCGCACCTGCCGCGCCGACCGGTGAGGCTGCTGCCCAGCCTCGTCAGGAGGCGCAGGAACTGGCCGAGCCGACCGCCGAGGCCGCTCAGGCTCAAGCTCAGGCTCAGACTACAGAAGGCCAAGAAACGGAGTAACAAACCATGTTGATGCCTAAGAGGGTAAAGTACCGCAGGCCGCATCGCGGCACTACAGGCGGTGGCGTGGCTCAGAGTGGCAACACCGTGGCCTTTGGTGAATATGGCCTGCAAGCTCTGGAGCCGGCGTGGATTGACAGCCGCCAGATCGAAGCGGCCCGGCGTGCCATTACCGGCACGGTGCGGCGTGGTGGCAAAGTGTGGATCCGCATCTTCCCGCACAAGGCTATGACCGCCAAGCCCGCCGAGACGCGCATGGGTTCGGGCAAAGGTGCCCCCGATCACTGGGTGGCGGTGGTCAAGCCCGGTCACATCCTGTTCGAACTGGCCGGTGTGCGTGAAGAACTGGCTATGGAGGCCATGCGCAAAGCTGGACACAAACTGCCCATCAAGACGCGCTTCGTCAAGCGCATGGCCGAGGGCGTGGCCGTGCCTGAGCCAGAACCGGAGCCTGAAGAAGCTGAGGAAGCTCAGGAAGAGCAGCAAGGGGAAGGGTAAATGAAGGCCGAAGAACTACGCAACATGTCTACCGAGGAACTGCGCCACCAACTCGACGAATACAAGCAGGAACTGTTCAACCTGCGTTTTCAGGTGGCTACCCGCAAGATCAAGAATGTGGAGCGCATATCGGCAGTCAAGAAGGACATTGCGCGCATCTTGACCATCTTGCGTGAGCGCGAGTTGATAGCCGAATATCTGGGTGCAGAGGCTGCCGAGGTCGCATCCGCACCCACCGACCAACAGGCGCCGCGCAGGCGTGGCCTGCTGGGTCGGCTGCGACGTGGCTAAGATAGCCGAAAGGGAGTAAAGGTAAGAGATGGCAACAGCCGATACAGACAAAGAGAACGGAGCCAATGGCGACGAGCGCCAGAGCCAGAGCCAGAGCCAGAGCCGCAACCCCGTGGCCGGCATAACAGAGGCGGTAACCGGCGTGGCCTCGGCTGCCGTGGAAGCGATCCGGGACGTGGTTCAAGATGCCGCAGAAGCGGTGACCGGCGCAGATGAAAAGCCCACGGCGGGCCGCAAACAGCGCAAGGGCACAGGCGGGAGCGAAGATGGGGCCGAGAAGGCTCGCGGGCAGACCGCCGGCAAGGCCCTCTATCCCGGTGGCCTGCCTCAATACTTGCAGAACCGCCGGGAAGAGACGGGTCGCGTGGTCTCCAGCAAGATGCAGAAGACCGTGGTGGTACTGGTGGAGCGGGCCAAGCCCCATCCCCTCTACAAAAAGGTCATGCGTCGTTCGGTGAAGTTCATGGCACACGACGAACTTGGGGCTAAAGAAGGCGATATCGTGCGTATTATCGAGAGCCGCCCACTCAGCGCCCGCAAGCGCTGGAAGGTGGTGGAGATCGTCCGGCGTGCCGAGTAGCCGAGTAGCACCCCGAGTGCCGGTGGCCGGGCGGTCGGGTGGCAGATTTACTGTTTGTGTTTTTGTGTTTTTGTGTTTGTGTCCATGGGGTGGCACGGGGCAGGCACCCGACCATGGGATAGCCGAAGCGGCCTTGCCGATTTGCCTTGGCCGCCCCGCAACAGGAGGTAGAGCAAAATGATCCAACCGGAGACGAGACTACGCGTCGCGGACAACACCGGAGCAAAGGAAATCCTTTGCATTCGCGTGTTGGGCGGCTCGAACAGGAAGTACGCCGGCGTGGGCGACATCATCGTGGCCGCAGTGAAGAGTGCCACCCCTACCGCTGCCGTCAAGAAAGGCGAGGTAGTGCGCGCCGTGGTGGTGCGACAGGCCAAGGAATACAAGCGCCCTGACGGCTCGCACATCCGCTTCGACGACAACGCGGCGGTCATACTCAACAAGCAGAACAACGACCCACGCGGCACACGCATCTTTGGTCCGGTGGCCCGCGAGCTTCGCGATAAGAGGTTTATGAAAATAGTGTCGCTGGCCCCCGAGGTGCTGTAGTCCGGCCGGGGTAGGAGACGGGTTGCGCCGCCCGCCCCCGCCGGTGGCGCAGGCGAGGAGAAGAGGAGAAATGGCAGATGAATATCAAGCGTGATGATACGGTGCTGGTGATCGCCGGCAAGGACCGGGGCAAGCGCGGCCGCGTCCGGCAGGTGCTCCCCCGAGAGAACAAAGTAGTAGTAGAAGGTATCAATATCATAAAGAAGCACACCAAGGGCCGCCATGGTGCCCGTCAGGCCGGCATTATCGAGAGGGAGGCCCCCCTGTACGCCGCCAAGGTGATGGTGGTGTGCCCTAATTGCGACCGGGGTGTGCGCATCGGCCACCAGATATTGGACAACGGCCAGAAGGTGCGCGTGTGCCGCCACTGCGGCAACATCTTCGAGCGCGACACCGAACCACGGTGGGGCGGGCGCAGGTAGCATGCGCCTTTGAGGTTGGACCGGTGCCCGACCCAACCTATGCCTGTATGGGCTGCAACCATCGCCCGGCGCACGACCGGGGTTGTGGTGGAGACCAGCCATAAGACCAGAAAGTGAGGTAGAGAAGGTGGCAAAGCAAGACAAACAGGCTCGTGATAACAGGTCACAACAGCATAAGCAGGCCGCAGACGCCAAGGCCCGCACCCAACCGGCCCCCGCCTCGGACGGCGCGGATGGTGCCGCACCCGACCGCGCTGATGGCCGCGTGCGCCCCGCCGGTGAGCGGTACGTGCCTCGGCTCAAGCAGCGGTACATCCGCGAGGTCGTGCCTACCATGATGAAAGAGTTTGGGTACGAAAACGTTATGCAGGTGCCCAGAGTGCAAAAGGTAGTGCTCAATATTGGCATGGGCAGCGAAGCCCGCGAGAACGCCAAGTCGCTGGACTATGCGGTGGCTGACCTCAGCACCATCACGGGACAAAGGCCGGTGATTACGCGGGCCAAAAAATCCATCGCCCAGTTCAAGGTGCGCGCAGGCAACCCCGTGGGCGTGATGGTCACGCTGCGTGGCAACCGCATGTACGACTTCCTCGACAAGCTGTTCAACATAGCCCTGCCCCGAGTGCGCGACTTCTCCGGTGTGTCGCCCAGTTCGTTCGACGGGCACGGCAACTTCTCGCTGGGCCTGCGCGAACAGCTCATCTTCCCGGAGATAGACTACGATAAGATAGACAGGGTGCGCGGTCTTGAGGTGGTTATAGCCACCACGGCCAAGACCGATGAGGAAGGGCGCCGCCTGCTCGAATTGCTGGGTATGCCTTTCAGGAGGAGGCGGTAAACAAGCGGCGGAGATATAGCCGCCCACGCCGGCCCGGAGACACACATGAGCAAAAGGAGTTACGATGGCTAAGAAAGCATTGATAGTGAAGGCACAGCGCCCGCCCAAATTCAAAGTGCGCAAGCACAACCGTTGCAAAATCTGCGGGCGACCTCGCGCCTACATTCGCAAGTTCGGCATGTGCCGCATCTGCTTCCGCGAGAATGCAGCCGCAGGCAGACTGCCGGGCGTCATCAAGTCTAGCTGGTAACCAACCGGTAACACAGGGCACGCCTAAGCCTGACATACACATACTCTGTAGGGCAGGCAGGGGCTGACAAATACCATCGCTAACCATTACACAACAGGTAAAGACCGGACAGACCAGATGCTTAGGACGGCCACGTGGCCGTCGCCGCAAGGAGAAAATACGGCTTATGAACATGACAGATCCAATCGCCGACATGCTGACCCGCATCCGCAATGCCAGCATTGCGCGCCATCAGAGCGTGCTCATACCGGCTTCGGGTATCAAATTGAACATCGCCCGCATCTTGAAGGAAGAAGGGTATATCAAAGATTACGATATACCTGCCGAGATGGGTGGGCGGATGTTCCGCGTGTGGCTCAAGTATGGGCCTGATAAGAAGCCTGTGCTTACCGGCCTCAAGCGGGTGAGCAAGCCCGGCCTGCGCGTGTACACCAAGCGCAAGGATATACCGCTGGTGCTGAGCGGCCTCGGCACGGCCATCCTTTCCACCCCACAGGGCGTGATGACCGGCCGCGAGGCGTTCCGCAAGAAGCTGGGCGGTGAAGTGCTGTGTTACGTATGGTAATGGCATGGCCCCGCGCTTGCCGTACTGTGGCCCGTTCCGGCCGGTGCGGCATGTGCGGTAGCGCCGGCCCCGATCGCAAGGAGTAGTAGCGATGTCGAGAATCGGTAAAAAGCCTATCCCCATACCCAAAGGCGTGACCGTGGAGATAGACGGGTCGCGCGTCAAGGTAACGGGACCTAAGGGCACGTTGGAGCAAACTTTCCGGCCCGAAATCAAGATCGAGCAGGTGGACGGCCAGATCGTGGTGTCGCGCAGCGGCGAGTCCAAACTGGAGCGTGCCCTGCACGGCCTAACCCGCACGCTCATCGCCAACATGGTGCTGGGCGTGACCGAGGGGTTCACCAAAACGCTGGAGATTTCGGGTGTGGGCTATCGCGTAGCCAAAGAGGGTAATGCGCTGGTCTTTTCGCTGGGCTTCTCACACCCCGTGCGCGTAGACCCGCCCCCCGGAATCAGTTTCAACGTGGAGACGCCCACCCGCTTCAGTGTATCGGGCATTGACAAGCAACTGGTTGGCCAGAAGGCTGCCGAGATCCGCAAGCTGAGGGAGCCTGAGCCGTACAAGGGCAAGGGTATTATCTACTCGGGCGAGCGCATCCGTCGCAAGGCTGGCAAGCAAGGTAAGGTAGGTGGTAAGAAGTAATGAAGCCAAAACCACACATGTTGACGCCGCGGCAGAAGCGGCATAGGAGGGTGAGGGCCAAAGTGTTCGGCACGCCCGAAAGGCCCCGCCTCAACGTATTTCGTAGCCTGACCCATATCTACGCTCAGGTGATTGATGACACGCGGGGCCATACGCTGGCCGCGGCCTCTTCTCTGGATGAAGGGGTGCCTCAGGAAGGCACTAAGACCGAGCAGGCAAGAGCCGTTGGCAGACTAATAGCCGAGCGCGCCCGTCAGGCCGGCGTGACCAAAGTGGTGTTCGACCGGGGCGGTTATCTGTACCACGGGCGCGTGCAGGCTCTGGCCGATGCTGCCCGCGAAGGTGGATTGGAGTTTTAGAGCACAACTTGATGCGTGAACATCTTGCGGCGTGTTTCCATGTTCTTTCACACGTCAGGTCTTACGGCTCACGCATTAAGAGATAGAGGAGGAACAATGCCAAGGCTAGAGAGAAATGTGTCTGAGCTGGAAGAGCGGCTGGTGCAGGTCAACCGCGTAGCCAAGGTGGTTCAGGGTGGCCGCCGCTTCAACTTCAGCGCAGTCGTGGTGGTGGGCGACGGTCAGGGCATGGTCGGTGTGGGCACCGGCAAAGCGGCCGAGGTGCCCGACTCGATTCGCAAGGCCGGCGACGACGCCCGCAAGCATATGATCCGCGTGCCACTGGTGGGCACCACCATCCCGCACGAAGTGGTCGAATCCTACGGAGCCAGCAAGGTATTGCTCAAGCCTGCCGGCCCCGGTACCGGGGTGATTGCCGGTGGTAGTGTGCGTGCCGTGCTCGAAGCCGCCGGCATCAAGGACGTGTTGAGTAAGTCGCTGGGCAATAACAACCCTATCAATCTGGCGCGCGCCACTCTGCTCGCCCTGTCCAAATTGCACTCCATAGAGTCCGAAGCCGAGCGCCGCGGCATCCCGCTGGAAGAGATGCAGCGACGTCACTATCGCAAGGATTACGCAGTGCACAAAGCCCTGCGCGAAGGCGGTGGAGCCACCGAATCTGCCGCCCGTACTGCGCCGCCCGCCGGCGCCCGCACCGCACAGCCTCAGCGCGAGTATCAGGGCGGTCCCCGGCGTGGGCCGCGGCGTGGAGAGCAGGGCGGGCGAGGTGACGCTTCCATGACGCGTGCTGAAGGAGGCCGACGTGGCAGAGGCTAGTACCCCGACCGACAAGAACACCAGCGCCACGCCCACAGGCCGGCGCGGGTCGGAGCGGCTCACCACAGCCGCCCCCGACAAGACCCTTACCGTCACCTATGTCAAAAGCGCCATAGGTTACAGCAAAGACCAGAAGGCCACCATCCGGTCGCTGGGTTTCAAGCGCCTTTACCAGACGCTTCAATTGCCTGATACGCCGCAGATTCGCGGCCAGATCAACAAGGTCAAGCATCTGGTGAAGGTAGAGGAAGTGTGACAGCCTACCCGACAGGGTGGCTGATAACGCGAGGCGCCAAAGCGTCGAAAGAAAGGGAACCAGACAGATGAAATTGAACGATCTGCGCCCGCCTAAGGGCGCATACCGACAACGCAAGCGCGTGGGCCGGGGCACGGCCTCAGGCCACGGCAAGACGGCGGGCCGGGGCACCAAGGGCCAGAAGGCCCGCACCGGCGGCAACGTGCCGCCGCGCTTTCAGGGCGGCCAGACGCCCATCCACAAGCAGTTGCCCTACAAGCGAGGCTTCACCAATATCTGGAAAGAGCGTTACTATATCGTCAACCTTGAGGCCCTGAACAGGGCGCGTTTCGAGGCGGGTATGCAAGTGACCCCGGAGGTGCTCGTGCAGAAAGGCATCCTGCGCGATAACCATCTGCCCCTGAAAATCTTGGGTGATGGCGAGTTGACGGTGGCGCTGAACATCAGCGCTCACAAGGTGAGCAATGGCGCGCTCCAGAAGATCGAAGCGGCGGGGGGCACCGTTAACTTGATAGAACTGCCCGCCACGCCTCGGCGCTCAAAAGGCCGCACAGAAGCGCCGGTGCGCGCCCATCAGGCCCGGCAGGCCGCAAAACAATCGCACAACGATGGGGGTAGGTAGCCGTGCCCTGTGGGCCGGCCCGGTAGCGCCGAACATTGACTCGGCGGTCCGGTTATGCGCCCCCGTGGGCACCTAACACGAAAGGACCAGTGCCAGATGCTTCAGGCTGTTATAAATGCATTCAAGATCGCTGACCTGCGAGCCAAGATAGTGTTCACGCTGGCGATGCTGGCGGTGTTCCGGCTGATAGCTCACGTGCCTGTGCCCGGTGTGGACTTCGCGCAGTTGGAGCAAGCCTTCGACCCCAATAGCCCGTTTGCCGGGTTGCTGAGCATTCTCACCATCTTCTCCGGGGGCACGCTTGAGAACTTCAGCGTGGCGGCTATGGGCGTATACCCGTATATCACCGCCTCCATCATCATTCAGCTTCTGACGGGCGTTATCCCGCGCCTCACCGAACTGAGCCGTGAGGGCGAGGCCGGGCGCAACCAGCTCAACAAGTACACCCATTGGTTGACCGTGCCTCTGGCGGCGCTTCAGGCGTTCGGTCAGGCCCAGCTGTTGCAGACACAGTTCAATGTGCTGCCCCGCTTTGGGTTCTTCGGGCCTAACGCCGACCCGTTCTACAGCTTGGTGGTAATCATAAGTCTGGTTGCGGGCACTATGTTCCTTGTGTGGCTTGGCGAGCTTATAACCGAGCGGGGCATAGGTCAGGGCATCTCCATCATCATCTTCGGGGGCATCGTAGCCAGCCTGCCATCGCAACTGGGACAGTTGTGGACCACCACCGAGACGGGCGCCGGCTTGTTCAGTGTGGCGCTGTTCATACTGTTCGGACTGATCACGATAGTGGGCATTGTGCTGATCAACGAGGGCCAGCGCCGCATCCCCGTGCACTACTCGCGCAGCATCATGCGGGGTGGGCGGGTGATGCGGCAGGCAGGCAGCTCGTTCATCCCACTGCGGGTCAACTCGTCAGGCATGATCCCGCTGATTTTCGCCCTGTCCATCATGTCGTTTCCGGCTATCGTGGCGGGCTTCTTCACCGCGGCACAGACCCAGTGGGTGCGCGATATCGCTTTCGGGCTGTACAACTTCTTCCAGCCGACCACCGCCCAGTACAACATCGTGTATTTCTTCATGGTGGTGCTGTTCACCTTCTTCTATACGAGCGTGGTGTTCAGCCAGCAGCGCATCGCCGAGAACCTGCAAAAATCGGGTGGGGCTGTGCCCGGCATACGGCCCGGCCCTCAGACCGACCGGTTCCTCAACACGGTGCTGAACCGCATCACCGTGGCCGGGGCCATCTTCCTCGGTCTGGTGGCGATCGCCCCTTGGTTGGCAGGCCTGCTCACGGGTGTCACGGTGCTCACCTTCAGCTCGACCGCTCTGCTCATCCTCGTCGGCGTGGCCATAGACACCATGAAACAGCTCGAAGCCCAACTGCTCATGCGCCGTTACGAGGGCTTCATCAACCGGTAGATTTACAGCGTGTTGAGCGTAAAGCGCAAAGTGCCGAGCGCCGAGCACGGTGTTTGCGCTTTACGCTTTACGCTTTACGCTTTACGAATCCCATGACAACGGAGTCATAGATTGATGATCATTGTAATGCTTGGAGCGCCCGGAGCAGGCAAAGGCACCCAATCCGAAGTGCTCAAAGAACAACTGAACCTGATCCACATATCCAGCGGCGACCTGTTGCGCGATAACATCAAGCGGGATACCCCATTGGGCAGAGTAGCTCAAGGATACATGTCCAAGGGGGAACTGGTGCCCGACAGAGTGGTGATTGATATGATCGTCGAACGGCTCTCGGCCCCGGATGCCGAGCACGGAGTACTGCTCGATGGGTTCCCGCGCACCCTGCCGCAAGCCGAGGCTCTGGACGATGCTCTGGAATTGCGTGGCAAGAGGGTCAACGCCGCGCTGTACATAAACGTGCCCACCGAGGTGCTGTTGGACCGCCTCGCGGGCAGGCTGACCTGCCGTAATTGCGGTGCGGTGTACCACGAGAAGTTCAACCCCCCCAAAGTGCCGGGGGTGTGTGATGTGTGTGGGGGTGAGTTGTACCAGCGCGATGACGACAGGCGTGAGACCGCCATCAAACGCCTGCAAGTGTATTTCGAGCAGACCACGCCTATTATCGAATACTACCGTAAGCGCAAGATACTGTGCGAGGTCAATGGCGACCAGCCCATCGAAAAGGTTACCCATGATCTGCTGGAATGCCTGCGATAAGGGGGCAGACATCGCGCCCCCTCCTTACCAGTCGGCTCCTGCTACCAGAATATGACCATCTATCTGAAGTCCAAGAAAGAGATCGAGTTGATGCGGCAGGCAGGGCGCATCGTCGCTCAGACCCTGCAATTGCTCAGCGAGCACGTCAGACCGGGGGTGACCACGGGAGAACTGGACGAGTTGGCGTACAGGTTCATCAAGAGTCAGGGTGCAGTGCCCACATTCAAGGGCTACCACCCGTTCCCGGCGATCCAACCCTTTCCGGGTTCGATATGCGCCTCGATCAACGAAGAGATAGTGCATGGCATACCGGGGCCACGCGTGTTGAAAGAAGGCGACATCATCGCCATTGACTGCGGGGCGATCTACAGGGGCTGGCACGGGGATGCGGCGGTGACTGTGCCGGTGGGCAAGATCAGCCCCGAACTCGAAAAGCTGCTGGATACCACAAGGGCGGCGCTCATGGCGGGCATCGAGCAGGCGCGTCCGGGCAAGCGGGTTGGAGACATATCGCACGCCATCGAGCAGCGCGTCAGGCAGGGTGGCAACTATGGCATCGTGCGGCATTACGGGGGCCACGGCATAGGCCGCAGCCTGTGGGAAGAACCGTCGGTGCCCAACTGGGGCCAGCCGGGCACGGGCGTGCGGCTCAGACCCGGCATGGTCATCGCCATAGAGCCGATGCTGAACATGGGGGTGGACCAGACCGAGACTCTGGAAGACGGCTGGACCGTGGTCACTGCGGATCGCAAGCCTTCAGCCCACTTCGAGCACACAGTGGCTATCACGGAGAACGGACCGGACATTTTGACTTTGCCCTAGGGATGTGCTATAATTACCGTTTGGTGCTGCCATTTCGGGCAGCACCCGTGAACTCTGGCAGATGGATAGTGTGAACAGGGTCGAAGGCAGGGTTATCGAGCCTGCGCCCAACAGCACATGGCGGGTGCAACTCGACAATGGCCACGTTGTGCTTGCCCATTTGGATGAGCGGTTGCGCATGATACCCACACGCCTCATCCCCGGCGACCGCGTGGCCGTGGAGCTTTCGCCCTATGACCTCACACGAGGCCGCATAGTGCGGCGTTTGAAACAGGTAAAGTGAAGTAAGCGGATGAGCGCCAGAAGGCGCAGACGAAAGGGGCGAGCATATAATTATGAAAGTACGAGCATCAGTAAAGCCGCGCTGTGCCAAGTGCCGCGTGATCCGCAGGCATGGCGTAGTGAGGGTTATTTGCAGCGACCCCAAGCACAAGCAGCGACAGGGATAAAAAGGAGGCAAGTGTGGCGAGAATTGCCGGAGTGGATATTCCGCGTGACAAGCGGGTGGAGGTGGCGCTCACCTATATTTACGGTATAGGACCGACCATCGCCAAGCGGATACTGGCGAAGACCAACGTCAATCCGGACACTCGCGTGCGTGACCTGACCGAAGACGAGGTCAACCGCCTGCGCGAGGTGATTGACCGAGAGTACACCGTGGAGGGCGACCTGAGGCGTCAGGTGGCGATGAGCATCAAACGCCTGATAGAGATCAAGTGCTACCGGGGCATAAGGCACCAGCGAGGCCTTCCGGTGCGCGGGCAGCGTACCCGCACCAACGCCCGCACCCGCCGCGGCCCACGCCGCACCGTAGGCGCCAAGCGCAAGAAGTAAGCAGGCAAGTCGTAGTGCATGGCCGGCCCGCGTCGGGGTTTGGGGCTCGTGCGCCCCAAGCGCTACAGTACCGATAGCCAAAGCCAAAGGGAGAAGACATGGCAGACAAGAAACAACAGCCTATGACCGCCAGCAGGGCACGTCAAGCTCGCGCACGTCGTCGCGAGCGCAAGATGGTGCCACGTGGCAATGCATACATTCAGTCTACGTTTAACAACACCATAGTCACCCTGACCGATTCGCAGGGCAACGTAATCGCGTGGGGTAGCGCGGGTGCTTCGGGCTTCAAGGGTTCTCGTAAGAGCACCCCTTATGCCGCGCAAGTCACCGCCGAGGCCGCCGCCCGCCGCGCACAGGAACACGGCATGCGGCAGGTGGACGTGTACGTCAAGGGCCCCGGCTCAGGCCGCGAGGCCGCCATCCGCGCTTTGCAGGCCAGCGGTTTGCAAGTGCTGTCCATCAAGGACGTAACCCCTATACCGCACAACGGCTGCCGCCCGCCCAAGCGCAGGCGCGTGTAAGCATAACCATAAGCATAACCATAACCATAACCATAACCATAACCATAACACATTGCTGCATGCGGGATTTTTGCCCGGCACATGAATTTAACGCTGATGTGGCTTAGTTGATGTGAGGGCAGGCCTCGTGCCTGACCTGCGAAGCCAAGTTGAAAGTCCAGACATGGTCATAGCCGAGGGATCGGGAGTTTAGCCCTCCCACGTCCTCGCCCTCGTGCAACACTGGAATTGTGAAATTGTAGGCGAGCCGGGTAGCCTGTCGCAGAACCCCGCGGCAACATGGTTCTCGCAGGCTCCCCGGCAATGAGCTTTATCCTGACAGTTAGCGATACATATCAAACGGAGTAACAATGGCAAGATACACAGGACCAGTTTGCAAACTGTGCCGCCGTGAGGGCATGAAACTCTTCCTCAAGGGCGAGAAGTGCTTCACCAACTGCACGCTCGACAGGCGCCCCACCGCTCCCGGCATGCACGCACAGCGCAGGAGCCGCAAGGTCTCCGATTACGGCTTGCAGTTGCGCGAGAAGCAGAAGGCCAAGCGTCTGTACGGCATCTTGGAGCGGCAGTTCCGCCGCCACTTTGAGGAGGCCGAGCGCCGCCCGGGTGTGACCGGTGAGAACCTGTTGCAGATACTGGAGATGCGCCTCGACAACGTGGTGTACCGCCTAGGGCTGGCCGACTCTCGCGCTCAGGCCCGCCAGCTTGTGCGCCACGGCCACATTCAGGTCAACGGGCGCAAGGTGGACATCCCATCTTACATATGCAAGCCCGGAGACGAGGTCGGCGTGCGGGACATCTCCAAGAACAACGAGTTCTTCAAAACCTTGCAGCCTGAGTTGGCTAGAAGGCAGGTGGCACCGTGGATGGAACTCAACCCCACCACCATGCAAGGCCGGATAGTGCGCATGCCCGGTCGCGATGAGCTCGGTCTGGATATCAACGAACAGCTGATCGTAGAGTACTACAGCCGTTAAGCTTGACGGGTAAGACGTAACGCGACAGCAGCCCCGCTTGGTGGGGCCGTTCGTTACGTCTTACCGGTCACCTGAGAATGAGGAGAGCAACTTTGAATCACGGAATGCTGGATGTTCTGCCCGGTGTGATGGCAGTGGCCACCGCCCCCAACTATGGCCGGTTCGTGATCGGCCCGCTGGAGCGCGGCCTCGGCACGCCTCTGGGCAACGCTTTGCGCCGCATCCTGCTCTCGTCCCTGCCCGGCTCCGCGGTCACAAGCATTCGCATACAGGGCGTATACCACGAGTTCTCGTGCATCCCTAATGTGCGGGAGGACGTGACCGAGATAGTGCTCAACGTGAAAAACATTCGGCTGCGCACCTACAGCGACAGACCGATACGCATGCACCTGCACAAGTACGGCCCCGGCGAAGTGCGAGCCGGGGATATCGAGGTGCCCGCCAATGTGGAGCTGGTCAACCCGGAACTCGTGCTGGCGACCCTCGATGGCCCAGACTCATACATAGAGATGGAACTCACCGTCGAACGGGGCAGGGGCTACGTGTCGTTCGAGGTGCGCGAAGGTTTGCCCATCGGCACAATCCCGGTGGATGCCATCTTCTCGCCCATTCCCAAGGTGAACTACGTGGTGGAGCCCGCCGACTACGCACTGTTGTCGGCGGCTCACAATGGGTCTGAAGCGTCGCAGGAGTTGCGCCCAGAGCAAGCCGAAGGGCGCGAGCAGGTGCTGATCGAAATCTGGACCGATGGCACCATAGAGCCGGGGGAGGCGCTCAGCTTGGCCGGTCAATATCTGGCCCAGCACTCTTCGCTGATAGCCAACTTCAATCGGGCGGTGGCGGTCTCCATCGGTCCGGAAACGCCCGGCGTGGAGATACCTCCCCACCTCTCGGAGATGTCGGTCGAAGATCTCGGTCTGTCCATGCGCACTTTCAACTGCCTCAAGCGCAGTGGCATCACCAAAGTGGGACAGGTGCTGCGCATGACCAAGAGAGAGCTTCTGGGTCTGCGCAACTTTGGGGACAAGTCGTTCGACGAGCTGTATGCCGCGCTTGCCGGCCGGGACCTTATCCCACCCGGCACGCCTCTCGACGTGTCGGTGCGTGAGGATCGAGGGGAGGTAGTAGGCGAGGCACAAGCCCAAGCCCAAGCTCCTGAAGAAGCAGAAGAAGCCGATATAGGCTATCCCGCTCGAGATGGGCGCGAGCCTGAGCCTGACGCCTTCGTTGCCGAACCTATCGAGGGTCAGGAAGGCCCAGAGAGCGAAGAGGTGGTGCACCGCGCCGGGGTCAGCGAGGGCACTCTGGAGATGGCCGCCGGCATCTATGTGGAGGGCGAGCCTGCATCGGAGGAGATGAGCTTTGAGGGCAGTACTGAACCTCAGTCCCCTTCGGTGGAGATTGATGAGCTTCAGATCGAGCCTGCTGACGTGCAGACGCAACCTGCGCCCGCAGCAAGGGCCGGCACTAGAGCCAAACGGAGTAAGGCCCAGCAGACAGAGCAATAGACGGAATCAGGTGGGAAGCCGACACCCGCATATGGGTCGTCGGTGCCCGCCGTAAATCGGGTGGGGTGTGCGAATAAGGCCAACCCCGCCACCCCCCTTTACCTTGGGGGCGATGGATCACTAGAGGAGTGACGAACGATGCGACACAGAGTAAAGGGCAGAGGTCTAGGGCGCACAAGCGGCGAGCGACGTGCTCTGTTCAGGAACCAGCTCAACAGTTTGTTGATGCACGAGCGCATCCGCACCACCGAGGCTAAGGCGCGAGAGCTTCAGCCTATGGCTGAGAAGCTGATCGCGCTGGGTCGTGAGGACATCCCTCAGAACCGCGCCCGTGCCGCCTCTATACTGGCTAACCCTTTGATGGTGCGCAAACTGTTTGAGGATATAGGCCCACGTTATGTGGACCGTCAGGGCGGCTACACCCGCCTGTACAAGCTGCAACGCCGACCGGGCGACAACGCGCTCGTTTGCCAGTTGGAACTCGTGGAGGATTGACGCGCCCGCGAGCCGCAGACGTGGCCTTGGCAGGGGCCGCAGCCTGTCGGCGCACGCCATGCATGGTATGGCGTAATTCTCATCGAAGAGAATGCACCTTAAATTGCTGATACAGTACGACGGTACGCACTTCGCCGGGTCCCAGCTTCAACCTCAGGCTCAGGGGCGCACCGTACAAGGTGAGCTGGAGAAGGCTGTGGCTCGCATTGCCGGGCGGCCTGTGAGGATAGCCCTTGCTGGACGCACCGACAGTGGGGTGCATGCTTTGGGACAGGTAGCCAGCCTTGACTTCCCGGAAAGAGCGGGTTTACACACCCCACAAGCCGTGCAGAGAGCGCTGAATGCTCTGCTCCCGCCCGACTTGGCCGTCACGGGCGCGGAGGAAGTATCTCCGAACTTCCATGCTCGCTTCAGCGCCAGCAGACGGGCCTATCGCTATCTGATATGGAACTGTCTGTGGCCTGCCCCTTTGCTGGCCCGCTACAGCCTGCACGTTCAGCATGAACTGGACCTTGAGGCCATGGCGCGGGCCGCCAGCCGTCTGCAAGGCACCCACGATCTGGCCGCTTTCGCCGGTCAGGGCATGGGAGTGCCGGAGGCTGCGGACGACGTGGACGAGGACGAGGGTCGTGGTCGTGCCCCCACGGTGCGCACGATCTATTCCGCGAAGTTCATCGCGCTCGACCCCAGCGCCGACCGCTGGCTGTGGGATGCACCGGCTACCGCACAGCAACACCCCGCATATGGGACGGGCAGGTTGCTGGCCTTGGACTTGGTGGCCAATGCATTCCTACCCCATATGGTGCGTGCCATCGTGGGCACACTGCTCGAGGTGGGCAGCGGCAAGCGTAGTGTGGACGATATCAGCGCGATTATAGAGAGCCGGGACCGGCGTCTGGCCGGGCCGACGGCCAAGCCCCACGGGCTTTGCCTGTTGTGGGTGGAATACTAATGCTGGTTGCAAAGCATATGGTGTGCAATGGACGGGCGGGATACCCCCGTATAGGGGCCTATACCCTACCTGAGTATGCACAGCGTAGATAGAACAGACGCGTTTGCGAAACGTGATGAATGTAAAGCGACGTAACGTAACAGGAGCAAGGCAAACTGATATGAGCACGAAGACATATACACCCAGAGCGGCAGAGGTCGAAGCCCAGCGCGAGTGGTACGTCATTGATGCCGCCGGCCAAAACCTTGGCCGATTGGCGACCGCAGTGGCCCAATTGCTGCGCGGCAAGCACAAGCCCACTTTCTCACCCCACCTTGATATGGGTGACTACGTCATAGTAGTCAATGCAGACAAGGTGGTGGTTTCCGGCAAGAAGGCTGAGGAGAAGATGTACTACCGGCATTCGGGCTACATGGGGGGACTGAAGGCTATTCCATTCGCCGAGATGCTGAAGAAGCACCCCACCCTGCCGGTGGAAGAGGCAGTGCGCGGCATGATCCCGCATAATCGTCTGGGCAGCCGTATAATGCGCAAGCTGAAAGTATACGCCGGCCCCGATCACCCTCACGCCGCCCAGCAGCCCAAGCCGGTACGCATCAACGCAGATACCGGGGAGGTGGAGATCGTTCAGGAATCAGGCAAGTAGAGAGGGTGGCCGGCACGGGCGCGGCCCCATGCATGGCCCGCAGCCGCCCTTCTTTGCGGCAATGCGCTACCACAGGCCGGCCCATGTGGGACAGAGCTTATCGCACGGCTACAGTATAGTTGTTATAAGGGGAGAGAATGGACACAGCAACGACAACACCAACAGTAACCACGCGCACAGAGCGCGCCGAAGCCACGCAGGCCTACTATTATGGTACGGGCAGGCGCAAGACTTCCGTGGCACGGGTGCGCCTCTATCCGGGCACCGGGCAGGTGGTCGTCAACGGCAAGAGCGTGGAGGACTACTTTGGCGGCAGGCTCATTTACCGTGAGATGATCAACCAGCCCATGGAGCTTACAGGCACTCTTGGCCGGTTCAATGTCACAGTCAAGGTGTTGGGTGGGGGCACCTCTGGTCAGGCAGGCGCTGTGCGTCATGGACTGGCGCGCGCTCTGGTGCAGTACGACCCGGCGCTCCGCCCGCTGCTCAAGAGAGCCGGCCTGTTGGCTCGTGACCCGCGCGTCAAGGAGCGCAAGAAGCCCGGTCTCAAGCGTGCTCGTAAAGCGCCGCAGTACACCAAGCGCTAGTCCAACCCTTCAATGGGTGCGCAGCGGCAACGCGAAGCTTGTTGGCGCACCCTTGGGTCTTTGTACCGCACGTTTTTGCCTTGGCCTTCGTGTGTTCCGTACGTTCTGTGCGCTCGAAGACCCTGTTGATGTCGATTATCCATGGAAAGGCTATAAATTGTGGGGGTACCCCCAAACCCCCAGCATTTATCGCTTTTGCTGGGATAACCAATATAACCCCTGCTACTGAGTAGTGGGGGTTATTGTTTTGCCCCGCATCAGTCTGTTGCCCCATATGCGGTTAAAAACGAGGGACATCCCCGGCGGGGGCGCCCCCACACTCATAGTTGACCACTGGCGGCCTCCGATTATTGCCAGAATCGCTGAGCAATGCGCAATTGACACGCACAAATAGATGTGGTACAGTGCTCCTACTACGCAGGTATGTAGACAGGTAGGTCCGCATGTAGCGTAGCAGTGCGGCACAGCACCACCGACCTACCGAGGGCGCGTGCGCGTAGGCGGGTGCTCATTCTGCCCAACTCGTTTAGTTTGCGAATCAGGAGGATACCATGCGTAAGGTAGTCATGCTGGTGGCCGTTGTCTTGGCGATTGTGGTGCTTGCCACGCCTGCGCGTGCCATCACCTATGGCGAGCCGGACTACAACCGCCACCCTAACGTGGGCGCGCTCATCGCCGAGTGGCGGGTGCAGGGTTTGAAGGAGCAACTTTGCACGGGTACGCTTATCTCTCCAACGGTGTTCCTGACCGCCGCCCACTGCACTGCTTATCTCGAATCGCTGGGAATCCCCAACAATCAGGTGTGGGTGAGCTTCGATCAGGATGTGGACCCTGTCACGCGCTCCACCAATCTGATACAGGGCACTTGGGTAACCAACCCCAACTACAACCAACGCCAATCTGACCCCGGGGACCTTGCCGTGGTGCTGTTCTCCCGCCCAGTGAGGGGCATCACGCCTGCGGCTCTGCCCGCGGCCGGGCTGTTCGACCAGATGGCCGCGCAGGGACAGTTGAACGGACAGAGGTTCACCGGTGTGGGTTACGGGGTGCGCGAACCGCAGATAGGTGGTGGCCCACCTTATTTCCCGTTCGATGGTATGCGCTGGATGTCGGTGTCTGAGTTCAATGCCCTGAACAGTGTATGGCTCAGGCTGTCGCAGAACGTGCACACGGGCAACGGCGGCACCTGCTACGGCGATTCCGGTGGGCCTAACTTTCTGGGCGCAGGCGGCGCTGAGACCAACATCGTAGCCTCGGTGACCGTGACCGGCGATGCCATGTGTCTGGCCACCAACATCACCTATCGGTTGGATACGCAGTCAGCTCGTTCGTTCCTCGGCCAGTACGTAACATTGCCCTGACCGGTGTCGCCGGTGTGCACCATCCTCCGATGGTGCGCGATAGGCGCTCTCTTCAACTCATGTTTGCTCTATGACTGCGAGTACGCAGACGGGCACGAAGCCGCAAGCCAGCATGGAGCAGGCTCCCGCTCCGGTTATGGTGCCGGTATGGAGCCTGCTCCTTCCGGTGCTGGCCGCTCTCCTCTTGATCATCATTGCCTCGCAGAAGCCGGACGGGCGCTTACACGTCTGGGTACTGGATGTTGGTCAGGGGGACGCCATACTCGTGCGCACCCCCGGCGGGCACACAGCACTGGTTGACGGCGGCCCGGGGGCCACGCCTGTGCTCAATGCGGTGGGCCGCTATCTTCCGATGTGGCAGCGTGACCTCGATCTGGTGGTGCTCACCCACCCTCAGCAAGATCACCTGATGGGGCTTGTAGAACTGCTGGCGCGCTATCAGGTGGGTCAGGTGGTGCAGACCGAGTTCACGGCTACAGTAGGGGTGCAGGCGCAGTGGCTCAAGCTGCTGCAGGAAAAGGGGGTGCCGGTTCACTATGCCAGACGAGGCGATAGCATCCGCTTCGCGGGCGAGCCTGATGTGTGGTTGAGGGTGCTCAACCCCGTTTCACCCTCTGTGAAGGCCGCAGGCAGAGGCGGGAACCTAAACGACACGTCTATCGTGCTGCAACTGGTGTACGGCAGGCACCGGTTCTTGCTGGCGGGTGATGTGCATGCAGAGGCCGAGGAGCGCATGGCCCTTGATTTTGGAGCCGACCTGCGTAGCGACGTGCTCAAGGTTGCTCATCATGGCAGCGCCACATCTTCCGATCCCCGGTTCGTGCGATTGGTCGAGCCCAAAGTAGCCATCATATCGGTGGGTTTAGATAATCGTTTCGGCCACCCTGCGCCTGAGACGCTCCAGACCTTGCGCTACACGGGGGCGCTGGTGTACCGCACCGACCAGAACGGCAGTGTGGAGCTCATCGCCGACCCCCAACACCTGTGGGTGAGGGCCGAGCGCTGAGCAAACGCGTGCAGCGCAAACGTCTTCTGCTGGTTCCACCGACGACCGAGGGTCGCCAGCCGGGGGTGCAGGGGAGCGCCCCTGCACCGTCAATGGCCCCGTATATGTGGTAGCCCTTGGTGCGCTTGGTGTCTTAGTGTATTGGTGGTTACTACATGCGATTACTCTGTGCTCTCTGTGTTCCTCTGTGTCTGTAGTTAATATACTGACCCCTGCACCCCCGACTGGCGACCCCGATTGTTGGTGGAAGCAGAGGGGGAGGCTGTGTATTGCCATCCGCGCCCAAAGGTGCCATAATACAGGGGTAGGAGGTGAGTAGCGATGGCTGAGTCTGAGCAGATGGTAGACCTCACTCAATTACGCTGTGTGCCCTGCGAAGGTGGTATGCCACCCATGCCGTTGGAACGGGCGCGGCAGATGCTTGGGCAGGTGCCCGGCTGGGAACTGGCGGACAGCACCCTCACCCGCCGCTTCCGCTTCAAGAACTTCAAAGAGGCCATGGCCTTTGTAAACAAAGTGGCCGAACTGGCCGAAGCCGAAGGCCACCACCCCGACATCCATATCTCCTACAACCGTGTGCGCCTCGACCTCACCACCCATGCCATCAAAGGCCTGTCCGACAACGATTTCATAATGGCCGCCAAAATAAACAGGCTGTTGGAGGCGTAGCTACGATATCAGAATCAAACCACAGAGACGCAGGAAACACAGAGCACACAGACTATGACGATATTAGGATAAGAGGTTAGAGGAGTGGGATACAATCATGCCGTTGGGGCAAGCACAAGGCATGCCCATGATGAGCGCCCATTATAAGATGGGGCATTATCCTGTGGCCTGCTTTGTCGTCCTATACCTATAGAGCTAGAGCAAAGGGAAAAAAATCGCCTAACCGGAAAGCGTTTCACGTGCCAACTACTCTGCTACGATGCGGTAGCACAAACTCGTTGAGGAGGAAACTCACCCATGCCGGACAGTATGCGTGCCCTGTGCAAGACCCGACCGGAAGCCGGGGCAGAGCTCATAGAAGCGCCCATCCCCGAAATCGGACCGGACGACATCCTCGTGAAGATACGCGCCATGACCATCTGCGGCACCGACCTGCACATCTACAACTGGGACCCGTGGGCGCAGTCCCGCATCAAAACCCCCCTTATATTCGGGCACGAATGCTGCGGCGATGTGGTGGAAGTGGGCAGGAACGTGCGCGACATCAAGCCCGGCGACTATGTGTCGCTCGAAACCCACATCACCAGCGACACCTCTTACCAGACCCGCATCTGTCAGGCCAACGTAGACCCATGCGTAAAAATACTGGGCATTGACCGGCCCGGCAGTTATGCCGAGTACGTGGCCGTGCCCGCCAAGGTGGCGTGGAAGAACCCACCCGATATGCCCCCCGAAGTGGCCTCTATTCAAGAGCCGTTTGGCAATGCCGTGTATACAGTGCTCAGCGGGCCGGTCACCGCCCGCACCGTGCTGGTCACGGGCTGTGGGCCGATCGGGTTGTGGGCCATTGGTGTGGCCAAAGCCGCCGGGGCCAAAGCTGTGTACGCCACCGACATCAATCCCTTGCGGTTAGAGCTTGCCGAAAGGATGGGCGCAACCATGGTCATCAACCCCACCGAGGTGGACCCGGTGGAGGTCATCAAGCGAGACACCGATGGGGTGGGCGTGGATGTGCTGTGCGAGATGTCGGGCAACTGGCGGGCCATCAGGCAGGGCTTCGCGGCCCTGCGCAACGGGGGACGGGCCTCCCTCCTCGGCATACCACCCCGCCCCATCGAAATAGACTGGGCCAACGACATCGTGTTCAAGGGCGCTACCATCTACGGCATATCGGGCCGCCTGATCTGGGAGACGTGGTACCAGACTCAGGCCCTCATCACCTCCGGCATGGTGGACCCCACCCCGGTCGTCACCCACCGCTTCAAACTGGAAGAGTTCGCCACAGCCTTTGAACTGATGAACAGTGGTCAGGCCGCCAAAGTGGCCCTGTTCCCCTGATGCAAACCCCCTTCAGACCACAGACCACAGACCACAAGAGAGGAGAGGTGAGATAAGATGCAAGAGTCCCTGCGCACACGTCTTGAGGGTGAGATAGACACACTCAAACAGAAGCACCTGTTCCGGCCGCTGCGCGTGGTGTACGGCGAGGAGAAGCCGGTGTGCAACATTGACGGCAAGGTGGTGGTCAACCTGTCGTCCAACAACTATCTGGGGCTGACTACCCACCCCAAGTTGAGGGAGGCGGCCAAGCGGGCCATAGACACGCACGGCGTGGGCACGGCGGCAGTGCGCACCATCATCGGCACGATGGACCTGCATGAGGAGCTGGAAGCGCGCGTGGCCCGCTTCAAGCACACCGAAGCTTCGCTCACCTTCCAGTCGGGCTTCGCCACCAATCAGGCCATCATTCAGGCCCTGCTGGAAGAGCAGGACGCGGTCATCTCGGACGAGCTG
>DAOTTC010000121.1:0-16542 GCA_034437815.1 Chloroflexia bacterium
CATCGGCTCGGAGAGCGAGGTGATCGAGTACAAGGGGAGCACCAAAGACGACTACCACACCATTCAGGCCATACCGGGCCGGCTCAAATGGAACAAGGTCAGCCTGAAGCGTGGCATCACCAGCTCCATGGCTGCATGGGCATGGCGCAAGATGATCGAGGAAGGCAAGGTAGAGCAGGCCCGCGCCAATGGCTCGATCGTCATGGTGAATCAGGAAGGTCAGGAAGTGGCCCGCTGGAATTTCTTCCGTGCATGGCCCAGCAAAGTGGTCGGCCCGACCTTCAACTCCTCCACCAACGAGGTGGGTATCGAAGAGTTGGAGATCGTGCACGAGAAGATGATCCGCGTGAAGTGACTTGGTGGGGCGTGCCGAGGTAGCCCGGGTGACCGAAGTGGCTGGGGTGGTCGGGGTGCGGCGCGCGAGCGGGGCATGGCGCGAACCGGCATTGCCACCACTCCGCCACCTCACCCCACCACACCCTACCCGGTGCGCCTCTCACGCCCCTGCCACGTGTAGATGGAGTTGCGGCATACGACATAGCCATAGAAGGGAACAGGAAAGAGGATGTTCACAGTGGATACCAACGCCAGACCGCGTGCCCCAAGAGGGTTGCAGACCGAGTTCGAGTTCGTCCTGCCCAAAGGCTACGTGGATGAGGAGGGCAACCTGCACCGCCATGGGGTGATGCGTCTGGCCACCGCCATGGACGAGATCATCCCACTGCGCGATATGCGCGTCAAGCAGAATCAGGCCTATCTCACGGTGGTGCTGCTGTCCAGAGTGATCACCAAGCTGGGCACGCTGGAGGAGGTGCACACCGGCATCATAGAGAACCTGTACTCTGCGGACTTCGCCTACCTGCAGGACTTCTACAGGCGGATCAACGAGGCGGACATACCCGTCATCCCCGCCAAGTGCCCCAGATGCAACCACGAATTCGAAGTGGAGCTGGTGCCGCAGGGGGAATAACCGGCTACCCTCTTGACCAGCTCAAAGAGGAGATAGCCTACATCGCCTACTATTTCCACTGGCCTCGACAGGAGATACTCGAGCTGGAGCACCACGAGCGCCGCGCATGGGTGAAAGAGATCGCGCGCATCAACAGCGAGCTGAATCGCGAGTGACGATCAAGGCCAAGGCCGAGCGTGGTGCTGAAGGTGGACCCTGAGGTCGGGGCCACGAGTCGCAAGGTCGGCAAGGTGATGGGGTGAGCGCGCCTAGAGGAGTTCGGTTCGGATGGCCGGCACGCACAACACACACAACACGCACCACCTGCCCGGCGAGGGTGGCGGGGTGCCGCCCACCGGGCGGGACTTGATAGAGTGGCTGGAGCGCCGTCTGGGGCGGTCGCTGGCCGACATACGCATACACGACACTGCGTTGGCGGGCCAACTGGCCGCCCGGCTGGGGGCGCGCGCCTTCACTGTGGGGCGCGACATATATGTGCGCCCCGAGTTGCTCCGGCCCGTTACCCCGGAAGGGGCCGCCCTGCTGGCGCATGAAGTGGTGCATGCCCTGCAGCAATCGGGTGCGGCGGATTTGCCGATGCCTCTGTTGCGCCCCGGCACACCGACCGGGCCGCGGTCGGCACAGGCCGGGCAGGTAGCGCGCGAGGGCGCATCCGTGCCCGTGCAGAGGCAACCGGCGGGGGGTGCGGGTAGCCTGCCGATACAGCGCTGGGCGGCGGGCCAGCCCCAGCGCGAGCTGGTCGCCGAAGCAGTGGAAGCCGCCGCCCTACAGCGGCGCGCTGACGCCGGCCCGCAGGTGCAAATTGATCCGGAGATGCTGGCCGATCGTGTGTACCGCCTGATGGTGCGCGAACTCCAGTTAGACGGCGAACGGGGCATGTATGCGGTGTGAACGGCGCGGAGGCGGAGCGCGGGGGGTCCACGGCCCACAGCCCGCGGCCCACGGTTCCGAGGTCTGGAGGTAAGGATACATGGCTGCTTTAGAGGGTGACAACCCGAGGAGCTACCGTAACAGGGCGACCAGAGGCGACACGTCCGATGTGCTGGTCACCTACTACTTTTATGTGCAGGGGCAAGACATGGGCGACGCCATCAGTCAGGCGGTGTTCGCCGAGGTGTCCGGGCTGGAGGTGGAGATCGAAGTGACGCCCTACGAAGAGGGTGGGGTCAATGACCATGTGCACAAACTGCCCGGCCGGGCCAAGGTCTCCGACATCACCCTGCGCAACGGTGTGACCAACTCGCGTGAGCTGTGGAACTGGTTCAGAAAGACCATGCAGGGCCAGTTTGAGCGCAAGAACGTGTCCATCATCATGGTGGACCAACAGGGCCGCGAGCGCCAGCGCTGGGATTTTCAGGAAGCACTGCCCATCAAATGGACCGGCCCCCAACTCAAGGCCGAGCAGAGCATGCTCGCCATACAGACGCTGGTGCTCACGCATCGGGGGCTGATCATCCGGTAGTTGCAGGCACTCATCCATTATATATCGGGATATATGTCTGACCCATGCGGGCATTGCGGCGCATTGTGGTAAGCTTCGGAGCCTGCAACCAAATGGGAATGCGACCAAGTCGGGTGGTAGAACTTGAGCGATGAGGTGTTACAACCGGACGGGCCAGAGGCCGACGCGCATGCGGGCATGCCACCCATGGCCGCCGCAATGGCCGCGCGCCTCGTGCATGACATAGTGTCGCGGATGAGCGGCCCGCATGCAGGAGGAGGGCCGCCCCTCACCCACCACGTGCTCTGGCGGCAAGTTGCGCGCAGGCTGGGGCTGGCACCGGGGGCGGGGGTGCCCTTCAGGCCCTTCAGGCCCACCGGACCGGGAGCGCGAGGCCGCGTGACAGCGCCCATCTTGCCTCTCCCCTCCCTCCACCCGCTCGTCGCCCGCATGGCTGCCCATGGCGCTTCAGGTCCGCCGCAGGTCCCCTATACCTATGCCCACCTCAACATGCCGGTGGCCCTGCGCCATGCCGCACATCGCGAGCACGGCGATGTTGCAGACGAGCACGGTGCGGGTGAATGGGTGAGCAGATGGTCGGGCTACAGGCTGTGGGGCACGGGGGCCGTGGTCGGCACGCAGGCCCGCCCTTCGATGCCCGCGCCCCCTGAGCCTGCGCCTGCCACCGCCGACCAGCCGGGGGCCGTGGCTCTGGCTCCCACACCCCTCACGTCCGAGGGGCTTGGCTATGTGATTACGCTCAGTCTGGCCGCGGAACTTACCCGACCCCTTGTGCAGCACGCCGATCTGCTAGCGCACCAAGAGAGCGTCCGCGAAATCCCGCTCGTGCCATACGTGCCCCCGCCGGCCCCGCCTGCCGCCCATCCGGCAATGTCTGCCGTGGAGGCCGAAGCGCCGCCGAGTACGCCCAAACCTGTGGTCTCTGAGGAGGCCGAGCAGGCGCCCCGGCGGAAGGGACCGGTGGAGCGCATATTGGAAGGATTGGCCTCGCTGCTGCGCCCCGCACCTACGCACACCCAACCTGTCGAACCCACCCCGGACGGGCAAGCCGCGCCCACACCGCAGGCATCTGCGAGGACGGAGGTAGCGGATACGGGAGCAGCCGGGGCTGCCGCGCCCTCGCCCTCCGGGCGCACACCCGCACGCAGCGCCGGTGGTCTGCTCGCACCGCTTGCCGGTCGGTTGCGCGGTGGTGCAGCGCTTGGCGAGGCATCGGCACCGTCCGCAGGTCCAGAGCGGCAGCCCCTCGCTATGCCGTGGGCCAGACCGGCTCGCTTGCCCGCCTCCGGCGAGGTGGAGGCCGTGACCGATGCCGGAGTGAGCACGGCTCGGACGACCGGAAGGGCACCGGCTCAGAGGGAGGCGATGGCCGCGCCGCCCGCCCCCCCTGCTTCGCCGGGGCCAGCGGATGAGCCGAGCGCGCGGATACCCACGCCTGCTGGCTCTCCGGTGCAACCGCATGAACCACACCCACCGACATCTCCACCTCCAGATGCACATACGCCGGGTGCACCGCCGGTGGGTGCACCATCGGGCGTGTCAGAGTCAGAGGTCCAGCCTGCCGTGCCCGCTGTGCCCGCCGCGTATACAGTGCACACGACGCCCACTGCACCTGCTGCGCCGGCCCCACCCGTTACCCTGCCTTCCGTCGCTGGCGTGGCCGGCGAGGGTGCAGTTGTGGATGAAAGTAAGGGTGTGGGTACGCCGGAGTCGGAGTCGGAGTCAGCGTCGGCGTCGGCGACCATATCCGTGCCCGTATCGGTGCCAACGCCCATGCCCGGTGCACATCCTTGGGCAGAGGCAGAGCTTCCGCCTTCCGCGATCCCGGGTCGGGCACATGTGCCTGCGAGCGGCGGACTGTTTGTCCGCTTGCTGTCCAGACTTCTGGGCACTGCCGGGCCTGCATCTACACAGGAGCCGGCCGCGTCTGCCCCCGCGTCCACTGCGTCCACCGCCCCGCTTGCCATGCCGTGGGCCAAACCCACTCGTGGGCAGGCCGGGGAGGACCAGCTCACGGAGGCACCTCAGCAGGAAGCCCTGCCGCCCGCCGTCCGAGGAGGCGTGGCGAGGCCTGCGGTCCGGCAGGCAGTTGGCCCTCCGCAGGGGGTGCGAGACGTAGCCCAAACCGACTATGAGAGCACGCCGACCGGAGCGGTTCAGGGTGCGCAAGCTGGCGCTCAGGTAGAGCAGACCCGGCCCGTCGAGCCTTCGCCCGGCGCAGCCTCTCCAGCGGTGCCGCCCGTGGCTCCCACGAGTCCCACCGGCTCACCGCAGGCCGAATGGCAACCGTCGCAACCACCGCTACAACCACTACCACCACCGCAGTTGGCTGCGCCCCCGCTCGCCGGCAGAGGGCTGTTTCGCGCCCTGTTGTCCCGCCTGCTGGGGGAGGCCGGTCCGCAGGCCGACGCACCGGTCGCTGGCAGGTGGTGGCAGGCACCCCTGTCCATGCCTCAGGTCAGACAGCCCCGGCAGGAGGCCCCGCAGGCCGAGGACCACCCGACAATGCCCACTCAGGGTGCGGGTTGGCCCGCCCCCGGCACCGGCGTTGCGGCAGGCAGCACTCCATCCCTGCCCCAGCCGCCGTCCCACGGCGAGCAGGGTCGGGCCGGGCTTCCGGTTGAGGCGGCAGAGCCACCGCGTCAGGCGGGCTCGAAGGTTGAAGACGTTGCCGACGTGCCGGACGTCCCATCCACCATGCCCGCGGCAGGTGGTGCGGCGAGCGTCACCGGAGGCGAAGGGCCTTCCCCGTCCGTGGGAGGGTACGCCGCGCCCACCGGGGAGGTGGTTGCTGGCCCGGTCCTCGCTCCCATCTCCCACGCGCTCACCTCGCAGACCGACGTTCATGCCCCCACATCCTCCCCGGCCTATGATGAGAGGTCGGCCCATTTACAGGCGGAAGAGGGGGTTGAAGCCGCCCCCATGCCATGGGTGGTCCTGTCCGAGATGGCTGAAGTTATAGCGCAGGCTCACGCGCCTCTGGCGCCGGCTGAGCCGCTGATCGTCGAAGGAATGGCGGGGGCAGGTTTTGCGAACCGCCTGCTGAGTCGGGTCGCTCAGGCGCTCGGCGCGCTGGGAGGTCGGGGCGGGACCGCACGCACGCAGTTGTGGACCTCCATACCGCTCCTGCTGAGTACGCGACGCGGAGCCGACCTGCCCCCGGCGGCCCCGGCGCTCCACATCGGCCCGCGCCTGCCCGTCCCGGCGGTCGCACCGGCCGCGCATGGGCATGGGGATGTGGGCGCCACGGGTGCAGCGCAGACGGTCACCCCGCCCTTCCCTGTTATCGCCCCGGCCTCTCCAGCTTCCCACATCGCCCCGACCACTGTGGCTCGGCTGGCGGACGCGGACGGGGGTGGGCCGCGCATGGTCCCCGGCTCCATCGCCATGCCCCTCGCGGTGCACTCTGCCGGGGTGACGCACCCAGCGCAGTGGATGTCGGCCTCGCTGGGCAACCTGCTACAGAGCATGGCGATGGAGCTGGGGGGCACGAGGCCCGACGAGCTGCTTGCGACCTTTAGCAGGTTGCAGGGCTATGACCACGGAGAACTGCACCCACCGGTGAGCATGCCCCTCAGCAGCCCGTACGCCACTGGCGCCCTTGAATACGGCGGCCTGTATCCATACTACTCGGAGGCTGGCGCGGGTTGGCAGCCCTTCCCACCCGAACTCTCCTCAGCCTACGCAGGAGAGTACATGCCGCCCATGCCGCCTGTATATGCGCCCGAACCCACCCCGGCATCCACGCTCGGCTTCACAGAGGTGCGCACACCGCCCCCCGCCTCCTATCGGCCCACAGGCCCGCGATACGCTACCTTCTCAGTGAGCGAGGTCACGCCCACCCGCGAACCTGTGCACACATGGAGTGTGGACATGGGCGACGATGTAGCCGGTCCGGCGGAATCGAGCGGCGAAGCCGCGGCGTGGGCCGGCGTGGTGTCTTCCGCTGTGGAGGGTGGCTCGCGCGGCGCAGGTTCGCCCGCTCTGGCGCTGGCCGGCGAAGAGCGGTCGGGCGTGGCCGCCGCGCCTGCGGAGGGCGAGGCGCCGCAGGCACAACAGCCCGATATGGACCAGCTCGCCGATCAGGTCTATTCCATCATCCGGCGCAGGCTGGTCGTGGAGCGCGAGCGCCACTGGTGAACTCAAATCGAATCGAAATCGAATGGAAAAGGCAATGTTTTGAACGGAGGTGATAGCAGATGACGCAGTCGCGCGGCACATATGCGGAGGCTACGATCACCAATCTGGACACCGGAGAGTCGGTGCGCTGTCTGTTCCGGCCCAAAGAATACCAGTTCAGCAAGACCAACAGCTGGACGGCGGGCAAGGTGGTGGGTCAGGACGTGCAACCGCCCACCTTCGGCGGTGGACAGCCTAAGAAGGTGTCGCTGGAGCTGTTGTTCGATACCTACGACACTCGACCGGACGTGCCCCGTCAGATAGATGTGCGCGAGATCACGGGCAAGCTGTGGAAGATGATGTATGGCACCCCACGCAGGCAGGAGCCGGTCACCGAACTGACCGAGCCGCCGCACGTCGAGTTCCGTTGGGGCCGCTTCTGGAGCTTCGAGGCGGTGATCGAATCGATTACCGAGAAGTTCACCCTGTTCTCGCCCGAGGGCATGCCCCTGCGCTCCACCGTGAACATCAGCCTGTTGCAGGCCAAGAAGGAAAACGCGTGGCCGGGGCAGAACCCCACCTCCGGTGGCGCCCACAACTTCGCGGTGCATGTGGTCAAAGAGGGGGAGACGATAGATACCATAGCCTTCGAGGAGTACGGCGACCCCAACGCGTGGCGCCATCTGGCCGCCGCCAACAGGCTAGATGACCCCACGCGGTTGCGCCCCGGACAGCGCCTGATAGTCGCGCCCCTGCGCTGACGCCCACCATCCTGACCTGCCTGACCTGCGTGGGTCCCATCAGGGACCAAGCCGTGGCGAGAGCGGGCACGAAAACGCAGGACGAAGACCCGGCGGAAAGGGGGATAGAAACAGAAGAGGCAGAAGGGGCACAAGAGGCAGCGAACGGCAGTGGAAGGGTAGGACGAGGCTGGGAGGAAGTGGCCGAGTAGACTAGGAGAAGCGTAGGAAACAGGGATAGGAGAGAGCGCTTATGCCGGTCACCGAACATGTAGCGGATGTATTCATCGAATTGAACGGGGTGAACCTCGACCCCAAGATATTGCGCGATAAACTCATGTGGCTGGAGGTGGACACCTCGCTCTACCTGCCGGACATGTTCACCATGCAGTTCAGGGACTATGGGTTGGAACTGCTGGAGCGAGACCTGTTCAAGCCGGGCACCATGGTGACCATATATTTCCGCCCACCCGCCGAGGAGCGCAACACCAACCCCACCAAAATAAAGGTGATCGAAGGGGAGATAACATCCCTCGAGCCGGTGTTCGGTGGGGAGTCCCGCACGGTGATCACGGTGTACGGCTACGACCTATCGCACCGCATGAACCGCGTGCGCAAGACCCAGACCTTCCTGAACCAGAGCGACTCGGACATAGTGCGTAAGCTGGCGGCGGAAGCGGGTTTGCAGGCGCAAGTCACCGGCACCAGCCCGGTTTACCCTTACATTATCCAGTCCAACCAGACCAACTGGGAGTTTGCCATGGAGCGCGCCCAGCGCATCGGCTACCGACTGCACGCCGATGGGAGGGTGTTGCGCTTCGAGCCGCCTCCCCCCGCCCCCCCGGAGACCGAGGTGCGCTGGGGCATAGACATCACCGAGTTTCGCGCCCGCCTCAGCACGGTGGAGCAACTCAGTCAGGTCACTGTGTATGGGTGGGACCCCAAAACCAAGCGCACCATCATAGGTCAGGCCACCACCCCCAGCAACACGCCCCGCATCCGCAAGGACAATGGCGCTGTGGGTGGGGCTAGAGCCAAACAGGCACACGGGAGCGAGGGCAAGCAGGTGGTGGTGGGCTTGCCGGTGTACAACCAGCAAGAGGCGCAGAACGTCGCGCAGGCCATACTGGACAGGAGCGCCTCGGGCTTCGTGGAGGCCGAGGGCATGCTGGGGCCTTTCCCCTCCGTCAGGGCGGGCACGATCGTGAACGTAACCGGCGTAGGCTCGCGCTTCAGCGGCAAATATCTGGTGACCCGCGCCCTGCACCGCTATCGGGCCGACGAGTACAGCGTGCGCTTCTGGGCGAGCGGCGGCAATGGCATGATGACCATCACCGACCTGCTGAAAGCAGGCGCGGGCAGCAATGGCGCGTCGGTGACGGGTATCACCGGCAGGTCGGCCGGCCGGCCGGCCTTCAACGGGGTGATGGTGGGGGTGGTCACCGACAACAACGACCCGGAGGGCATGGGCCGTGTCAAGGTGCAGTTCCCCACTCTGGGCAACCCCCCGGTAGAAAGCTTTTGGTGCCGCATGGCCAGCTTCGAGGCCGGAGCCGGCAAGGGTGTGGCCCACCTGCCCGAGGTGGGGGACGAAGTGGTGGTAGCGTTCCAGAACGGCGACCCCAACTTCCCCTATGTGATAGGGTGCGTGTGGAACGGCACCGAGAAGCCACCGCGCTCCGATGCCTCCAGCGGCCCGCTCGTGCAGGGGGGTAAGACCATCCGGCGCGTCACCAAGACACGCGTGGGCCACGAGATCACCTTCGTGGACTCCCCTGCCTCGCCTGAAGGCATCTTCATCATGGACAAGACCCAGAACAACTTCATCAAGATCATCAGCACCGGCAACAAGTTGCAGATACAGTGTCAGGGGGACATAGAAGTCACCTCCGTGCAGGGCAACATCACCATCAAGGCTTCCACGGGTAAGGTGACCGTGCAGGCCATGCAGGATCTGGAATTGAAGTCCGACACCGGCAAGGTGAAGATCAGCGGCTCCACAGGTGTGGAGATCAACACGCCCATGAAGGTGAGCGTCAGCGGCGCGGCGGGCGTGGACGTCAAGGGTGCCATGATCAACCTGAACTGATTCGGGGTTTCCGGGTTTGGGGTTTTGGCCCCTTCGCTCGGGGCCGGCTCCGGACCCACCGGTGACAGACCATTGGAGGACATATGGCTGAGAACGATTTTCTGGGTAGCGGGTGGGCCTTCCCGTTCCGGATAAGCCCCACGGGAGGCATTGCCCTGTCGAGGCATGAGTTCGACATCGAGGAGGCTATCCGCATCATCCTGAGCACCGCCAAGGGCGAGCGCCATATGAGGCCCAACTTCGGCTGTGGCATCCACGATCTGGTGTTTGCGCCCAACAACGCCACCACTGCGGGCCGCATCGAGACCTATGTGCAGGAGGCCATAGGCTGGTGGGAGCCGAGGGTGGAACTGCTCAAGGTGCTGGTGGAGTCCGACCCCGACGAGCGCAACAGGGTGCTGATCAACGTGCACTACAGGATCCGGTCCACCAACGACATCCGCAACCTCGTATACCCGTTCTACCTGATCCGGCCGGAGTAAGCGCCGGGCACTGCGCAACCGCAGATGAGCAGGACGGGTAAGGTAAACGGAGCGCAGAGTTATATAGGAGAGCATCACATGGTACTTCCCGTACCCAGACTAGACGACCGCACTTTTCAGGACCTCGTGAACGAGGCCAAACGCCTCATCCCGCGTTACTGCCCAGAGTGGACCGACCATAACGTGTCCGACCCGGGGGTGACGCTGATCGAGCTGTTTGCCTACATGGTGGACCTGCTGCTGTATCGTATCAATCGGGTGCCGGAGCGCAACTACATCAAGTGGCTGGAGATGCTGGGCATCAAGCTGGAGCCGCCCAAGCCTGCACGCACCGACATCACATTCTATCTGACCGGCCCCCAGCCGCAGGAGGTGGTCATCCCGCGCGGCACCGAAGTAGCCACCGTGCGCACCGAATCCCAGCCCGCCATCACCTTCTCCACCGATGACGACCTGACCATCTACGTGCCCACACTGTTCCAAGTGGTGGTGAGCCGCCCGGGCAACGTGTTCGCCGACTACATGGCGGTGTTGCGCAACCCATCGCTCAACGTGGGCATCTTTCAGGACCCGCCCCAGCCCAATGATGCTATGTACTTCGGTTTCCACGAGGAGTTGAAGGGGCACATCCTGCGCTTCACGCTGGACGCCGAGATCGAGGGCATCGGCGTGGACCCCAAGAACCCACCCCTCGCATGGGAGTACTGGGATGGCTCCGCGCAAGAGTGGCGCAAGATGCATCTGGAAGAAGATACCACCGGCGGCCTGAACCGCGAGGGAACGGTGATCGTGCACGTGCCTTTCACCGCCAGAGGGCGCGAAGTGGACGGCAAAATGGCGTTCTGGCTGCGTTGCCGGGCCATCTCCCCAGAGCCGGGCCAGAAGCCCTATTCGGCGGCCCCCCGCGTGCACGCCGTGCAGGTGGAGTCGTTGGGGGGCATCGTGCCGGCCAGTCAGGTGGAGACCATCCACAACGAGGTGCTGGGTCGCTCCAACGGCCAGCGCGGTCAAGAATTCGTGCTGGCCTATCCGCCCGTGCTGGCCCGTCAACCCGGCGAGGTGCTGGAGGTCGAGCGGGAGGACGGCTCGTTCGAGGCATGGCAGGAGGTAGAGGACTTCGGCGGCTCACGCCCCGGCGACCTGCACTACACGCTGGACAGCCTGACGGGGGTGATCCGCTTCGGGCCGGTGCTGCGCGATGCCGCAGGGCGCGAGATCGAGTATGGAGCGGTACCACCCCCGGAGCGGCTGTTGCGCTTCACCCGCTATCGCACCGGCGGGGGCACCCGCGGCAACGTGGGCAAGAACACCATCACCGCCCTCAAGTCGTCCATACCCTTCGTGGCGGCGGTAACCAACGGCGGCCCGGCTATCGGTGGGGAGGACGCCGAGAGCCTCGACATGGCTATGTTGCGTGGGCCGCAGTTGCTGCGCTCGCGCAACCGCGCGGTTACCGTAGACGACTTCGAGTATCTGGCGTTGCAAGCTACGCCCGAGGTGGCCCGCGCACGGTGTGTGCCCCCCACCGCCGAGGATCTCGCGGCGGGCAGGAGCGTGGTGCGCCTGCTGTTGGTGCCCGCCAGCGCCCGCACCGACTCGCCCATCCCCCCGCAAGAGTTGCGGCTGAGCGACCGTGCCCGCGCCGATGTGATGGCTTATCTGGACGAGCGACGCCTGCTTACCTACACGGTACAACTCGACGCCCCACCCTACCGCTACGTGTCGGTGGAGGTGGACGTGCGCGCCCGCAAGCGAGCCAACAAGGAGGCCCTGCAGGCTGGAATCCAGAAAGAGTTGTACAGGTTCATCAACCCGGTGCACGGAGGCCCCGAAGGCAGCGGCTGGCCGTGGGAGCGCAGTCTCTTCCCCTCAGAGGTCACTGCCATGGTGCAGAGGGTGGAGGGTGTGGAGTACGTGGAGGCGCTTCGCTTCTTCGTGGTAGACGAGGCTACCGGCACCCGCACTAAGGTAGACGGGACCATCACCTGTTTGCCTAACGGCCTGCTAGCCTCGTTCAACCATATCGTCAACGTCAAGTAAGAGTGTGGGTGAGGCATAGAACGTAGATGCGTAAATTGGGGCATAACAGCACATAAATTGCATAGCTTACTGGCAACTGACAACTGGCGACTGACGACTGACGGATACAGGTGTTCATATGGATAACGAACTGACAACTCTGGCACACGGCAGACAGGCCGGCCCCGTGCAACCCGGATACGTATGGGACGGGCGCAGACAGCCCCAGTTCCCCGATGGTCAGGAGCCGGCGCCCTCCAAATACCTGCGCTATCTGCCTGCTATCTATTCTGCCGACCCCTTCGTGGGGCGGTTCCTGCGCATCTTCGAGGACGTGCTGGAACCGGTCTCCATGATGGTGGACGACCAGCCCTATTACTTCGACCCTATGACCGCCCCCCTCGACTTATTGGAGTGGCTGGCTTTCTGGGTGGACATGGACGACGAGGCCGACGACTGGCCCCTGCCCAAGAAGCGTGCGCTGGTGGCCGCGGCTGCCTTCATCTACCGCATGCGCGGCACGCGTGCCGGTCTGCGTAAGCACGTGGGCATCTACGTGGGCGAACCCCCGCTCATCATGGAGCGCACCAACGGCTTCCGTTTGCACCCCGACGCCCGGTTGGGCGTGAACACCTCCATAGGCGAGAATTTAGCGCGCACTTTCACCGTCACTCTGGTGGTGTCCGACCCCAAGGAAATAGACACGAGCGTCGTGCAGGACATCATCGAAGCCGACAAGCCCGTGGAGACTAGCTACGTGCTCAGGATGTTCAATCGGAAGACCGGCGAACTGCACACCATCAGGCCGGCGGTGTTGCCTGTGCCCAAGTGAGCCGAGCGCTGTTACGAGCGCTGTTAATCAATTCGTGTGATGTGCTGGCGGGCATTAAGGGTTACTCTACAGGTGTAAAGAAGGAGTAGACGCACATGGATAGCAACGTACCCCGCGTGCAGTTGAAGCGGGTGAACCCGTTCATGGGGTTGATGATAGACGCGCAGACATGGGCCGACTCCCATGACTACCACCGCACGGCCGAGCAGGTGCACCATCTCACCATGCACGGGTGGGGCATCGTATCGGGCCTCGAAGTAGAAGCTGCCAACCCACCCGCCCGCTCGGTGTGGATACGCCCCGGCGTGGCTGTGGACTCCGACGGGCGGTTGATCATTGTGTCCCAGCCCCACCACTACCAGATCACCACGCAGGTGCCCGGCATGATGTATCTGGTGCTCATGTTCCGCGAGATACCGTCCGACCCTATGCTGTCCATCGAGGACGGCTCGGAGCGGCCCAGCCGCCTGCTGGAGGCCTACGCCATCTTCGAGCGCGACCGCCTGCCCGATCAGGCGCACGTCGAACTGGCGCGCGTGCAGCTTACCGATGCCAAGTCGCCCCTGAAGGACGCGGAGAACCCGGTGGCCCCCGGCCCCAACGAGATAGATCTGCGCTACCGCGAGCGGGCGGCCATCCGCCCCGGCCCGCGCATCACGGTGGGAGTATGGAAGCCCGGGGACGTGCCCGATGCGCTCGCCAATCATCTGGCCGGCCCCACCCGCCTGCTGTCTGCCCTGACCAGCGGATTGGACTGGCGCGTGCGCCGCCGCGACCAGCCCGAGGGGGCCGACGAGCCGCTGGAGTGCGACCTGCTGATCGTGCCGGTGCACGCCGGCCTGAGCATCAGCGATAAAGAGGCCACCCAGCTATCCACCTTTCTGGACGGCGGGGGCGTGGCGCTGGTGGAGGTGTGCGCGGGCACCAACCCCACCGAGGCCCAGAAGGCGTTGGCCGCAGTGGTCAAGGCGGCACGGCGCCAGCCCAAGCCGATCGAGCGCGACCACCCGCTGCTTATCGCGCACCATGTGTTCGCCGCCACCCCGCCCGGAGCGGCCAGAGGGCAGGTGCTGGAGGGCGATGGGCTTATCGTGAGCACCGCCGACTACACCTGCGCTTGGAACGGTGGGCTAGCCGACAAGCCGCTGGACCGCGCCGACATACGTACCACGGTGGAATTCGCGGAGAACATGCTGGCCTACGCGCTGGCACGGCGGCTGGCTGTCACCCGCGCCCTGCGCTCGGCTGACACGGGGACGCGGGGCGGCAGGTCACGATGAGAGGTGCGTGGCGAGAGGTGCAAAGTGCGCGCACACAAAGGCGCAATACATCAGGAGGGTGAACCATGGCTGCAAGTGGCCGCATCGGAGTTGAGACGGACGTAAACGAGGTCAGCCTGCAAGCGGGCGAGAGCGCGCCCATTCAGGTCACCGTGACCAACAACGGCTATGTAGTAGATGCCTTCGACCTGAGCGTGGCCGCCCTCGACCCATCGTGGTACACGCTGACCCCCACGCGCGTGTCTCTGTTTCCGCATGCTCGGGCCACAGCCACCCTGCAAATCCACCCCCCACCCCACGCCGCCGCGCTGGCTGGGGATTACGCCTTCGAGCTGGTGGCCGTGTCGCGCGATGACCCCACTGAGATAGTGAAGGTGCCCCTGCGCCTGTGGCTGATAGCGGCGGGCGACATATCGCTCGACATGGAGCCGCAACGCATCGTGGCCCGCAAGGGCACGTTCCGCTTGATGGTGGACAACGAGAGCAACAGGGTGCGTCAGGTGGTGCTCAGGCCAAGCGACCCCGACGCCCTGTTGGAGTTCGCCTTTGGCCCTGCTGAGGCCGTGCCGCTGGCCGAAGCCACCGCCCCCAGAACCAGACGCGAGGGAGAGCAGACCGGCCCGCTGGAAGAAGTCGCAGTGGGTCAGGATGCGGGGCGCATCCGTATACAGTCCTCCACTGTAGAGGCCCACTGGACCCCGCCCAGCGCCGAGGCGGTGCAGGGCACGCTCGACCTTACCCTGCCCCCGGCCAGCCGCGTGGAACTGCCCCTCACTGTGGAGCCTAAGAAGCGCATCTGGTTCGGCAAAGAGATACCCATCCGCTTCGAGGTGGCTGCTACCCCTCCCGGCGTGGAGTGGGAGGAGAAGGACGTGCGCCGCATCACCGGCGAATTGGTGTACCGGCCCGTGTTCGCTCCGCTCATGGTCCTGCCGGTGGCGCTGCAGCGGGCGTTGGCCGTGCTGATCCCTCTGCTACTGCTGGCCCTCGCCCTGTATCTGCTGTTCAGGCCCCAGCCTACAGCAGGGGTCACCGCAAACCCCGCGGCTACGCAGACCGCGCAGGCCCTCAGCGCTTCGGCGGCAGCCACCCAGACCGCGCAGGCACTGGCCGCCGGCGGGGCGAACTCGGCTTCTCAAACCCAGACCGCGCAGGCCCTCAGCGCTTCGGCGGCAGCCACCCAGACCGCGCAGGCACTGGCCGCTGCGGCTACGCAGACCGCGCAGGCCGCAGGTGCCGTGCGTATCGTGAAGTTCGACTGGGCGGCCACCCCGGACAATCAGGTGCAGGTGACTTGGGAGGTCACCAACGCCATCACGGTCACCATCAACGCCACACCTGTGCCCCTCGTCGGCTCGATGCCCGTGGACACCAGCCGCGACCAGTCTATCACGCTGGTAGCCACCGATGGCCGCAACACTGTGAGCCAGAGCAAGGGGGTGCTGCTCGTGCAGCCGCCTGAGATCATCAGCTTCACCGCCGACAAGACTGAGGTTTGTGTGGGCTGCGCGGTGACGCTCACATGGGCCACCACCCGCGCCGAGCGTGTGCTGCTGGACGGGCAGCCTCAGGCCGAACTGAACGGCAGTGTCACGGTGCGGCCCACCCAGACCACCGAATATTTGCTGGTTGCCGAGAGCGCGCTGGGTAGGGTGGAGCGCGTGCTTGCGGTCACAGTGAACCCGGCTCTGCCCACACCCACACCGTGAGCTTGCGAGCGATGGCACCGAACTGAGCTTTGACCGTCGGTTGCCCGGGTTGCTCAGATCCCCGGTGTTCATGCCTTGGTCTTAAAGAGGATTGGGACCGACGTGCGTGTTTTGTTGCAAACTGACACCAACTATGTAGAGCTTGCACCCGGCGAGACGGCGCAGGTGCAGGTGCGCGTGTCCAACGTGTCCGACGTGGTGGACACGTTCACCCTGTCGGTGGCCGGGCTGGACGCAGCTTGGTACAGCCTGTCCTCTGAGCAGGTACCCCTGTTCCCCGGCGACGAGACGAGTGTAACCCTCTATCTTCACCTGCCCGCACCGTCGCTCGCCGCCACACCGGCGGGCCTACACCCGTTCGTCTTGCAGGCGTTATCTCAGGACGCCCCCACCGAGCGGCAGACGGTCCAGTTGGCGGTGTACATCAGAGCAGTGGGCGACCTGATCCTGCTGTTGCACCCGCAAAGAGTGGTGGGCCGGCGCGGTGTGTACGAGGTGGTGCTCACCAACGCGGCCAACGTGCCCCGGCCTCTGGTGCTCTCAGCCACAGACCCGGAAGAAGCCCTGCACTACGCGCTGGGCGCCCCACATGCACAGCAAGCCGAGCAAGCCCTTGTGGAAGAAGGCGAGCCGCGCGGCCGAGAAGAGCGCCCCATCGGACTCGACAGGGTGGAGGCGCAGGGCGCGGGCGTCGTGGAGCACGAGCTGGAGGTGCCCCCGGCCACGATGCTGAGGCTGCCCCTGCTGGTCAAACCCCGCAGGCGTGTGTGGTGGGGCAAAGACAGGCCGTTTCCGTTTCAGGTGGGCACCCACCCACCCGGCGTGGAGTGGGAGCCGCGC
>DAOTTC010000122.1:0-19089 GCA_034437815.1 Chloroflexia bacterium
TCTGCACCCGTGCCCCCGGTTCCCTCTGCCCCTGCATGTGTGAATGCCACAGCGCGACCACCAGCCGGTACACCAGATAAGCGTTGGCCGCGTGCAGGAGCATGGAGAACGCGTGGAAAGGCCCGGCCCGCAGACCGAACAGGCTCTGCCCTGCCCAGTAGTACAGCCTGACCATGGGCCGGTAGAACCACGGGGTGTTGGGGTCGAAGAAGGCCAGCACCTGCTCCGGAGACGAGGCCCCGGACCACGACAGCAGTACGAAGTCGTCGGCCAGAAAGTAGGCGTTGAGGTTGGGCGCGAACACCACCACCCCCGCCGCGATCAGCAGGCCCACCTGAAACGCTTGCGAGTGCAGGAGCCTCGTGGTGGCCTGTGCCGGGAGCGATATCACGTAGCCTGAACCTCTGCTCCTTTAGAGTGGGTAGCGGCGGTTGAGTGCCGCAAGCTCGGCGGCTGTCAGGGCCTCGGCATCCTCATCCTCAGGAGGGTGGAACCACTGAGTATCTATGCGGTTGAATACGTGGTTGTAGGTAAAAGTCCACACGCACCCATCGTCGCGTACCAGTCGCACAACATCAGGCGGCCGTAGCTCGGCGGTCCAGTTGTGCTCAAAGCCTATATCAAGCGCCACGCGATGGCGTACTAGTTTGCAGTTGCCCTTCCTGTCACACTTGTACACCGCGACGAGGTGCGCGTCACGGCCAAGCAGGCGCAGGTCTTGGTAGCTTACCCATGAATCGAACCCCGCGCCAAGCCACCGCACCAGCACCCCATCGTCGCAGATCTGCCTGACCAACCCCGGCCCAAGCCTCTCCGGCGGGAGTAGTTCCCCTGACGGGGATTGCAAACCGACAAGCTCCTCCGCTGGCACGACCACCGTGCCGGTGGATAGGGGCTGGCCGTGTGTTACGGAGATGATCTGCGCCATGTGCACACCTCATATGCTCGCCAACCAATGTATATGCTATTATAGCACCTGCACAGCCCGCGGTAACCACATACCAAGCCCCCACTTTTCCTCCATATCTATATGCATTAAGGAAACAGATAGCATCTGCATTTGGCACATCATTTGCTAATCATTCCGCTATAGATTAGCAGAGCGCTAATTTACCTCACGAATATCTACAGTTTCAATCAAGCCCTCATAATTCTCCAAGCATCCAAGATACGACAGACGTAGACATGTCTCAGTTGCGAAAGGAGGTGGTTGCACAACTCCAGAGATCCGGACTTTCATATATGGGTTATCAAGGGAGAGTCAACGAGCCTGCTCGGCCGCTCTATATCCCATGCTATAGCCTTTACAGGAGGGGAGCACATGAACGTGAACATAAGCACCAACACTCAACTGTTACACAGAATAGCAGTTTTCCTGTTGACCGGTAGCATAATGCTTTCTGGGTGCGCTGGTGGCACCCCCACTCCCACAGCGGTGCCTCAAGCCACCGGCACGCCTGCCACTGGCGGCGCTCAGGAAACGCCCATCGGCACGCCTGCCACCGGCAGCGCTCAGGAAACGCCCACCGGCGCCCCACCAGCCGAGACCGGAGGACAAGCCACCGGTCCCAAGCTGAACAAGGACGTTTCAGGCACCATCGAATTCTGGCATTTCTGGGGCTCACCCGTGCGCCGCAACGCCATCCGCCGTGTGGTCGCCATCTGCTCAAAAGAACTGCCCAATATCAAGGTGAATGAAACCTTCAAGCCTTTTGGCGACATATGGACCGCCAACACCGCCGCTGTAGCAGCCGGCACCGGCATGCCCGACGTGATAGTATCCGACCGGCCCAAATTGCCCGCCGACGCCGCTAATAACATCTACATGAGCTTGCAGGAAATGGTGGACCGCGACGGCGTGAAGCCCGAATGGTACTGGCCCTTCGCGTGGGAGCAGACGCTGTACGAGGGCCAGACCTACGGCATCCCCTATGAGACCGAGGTACGCGTACTGTTCTACTCCAAGACCGCCTTCAAAGAGGCCGGCCTCGACCCGGACAAGCCACCAAAGACATGGGCCGAATTGGAACAGGTAGCCGACAAACTCGACAAGAAAGCGGCAGATGGCTCTTATGAGCGCATTGCCTTCTTCCCGCTGATAAATGTCGGCCCCGATGTGTGGGGCTACACCAACGACGTGGAGTGGGTCACCAAAGACGGCCAGCCCAAAGTGAACGACCCGAAAGCCGTGGAGACGCTCAACTGGATCAAGAAGTGGGTGGACCGCTATGGCGGCTGGGACAAAATATCGGAGTTCCGCGCCCAGTTCCAAGCCCCACCTAACGATGCTTTCATGTCGGGCAAGGTGGCTATGATCGCCGACATCAACGGCTATTCGTCTCAACTCAACTTCTTCCGCCCACAGGTCACCGGCCCGGATGGCAAGAAAGTAAACCTCGAATGGGGGGTAAGCGACCTGCCCTACAACACTGATAAAGGCTCATGGAGCGGCGGCATGTCCCTGTCCATCCCGCGAGGCGCCAAGAACGTCGAACCGGCATGGGAATTCATCAAGTGTGCCACATCAGTGGACGCACAAGTGTCGTGGGCACGCGACACCTACGCCATCCCCGGCAACCAGCAGGCCGCTAGAGACCCCGAACTGATGGCCGACCCTAACTGGCAGTTCTTCGTAGACGCCATGGGCTACACCACCGGCGGGAACTATCTCAAAGAGTACCCCAACTGGGGAGAACAGCTTTCCCAGAGGTATGAGAAGGTGTGGCGGGGCGAACTGACCGCCGAGCAAGCCCTGAACGAGGCCCAACAGGCTATCGAAGCCGAGGTGCAGAAGAACAGGTAGAGACGATACCGATTCTCTTACGGGAAGGCCGTAAACAGAGGTTGCAGGGGCTGCATCATACGGGCGGATGTCCCCGCTTTCCGGGCTTGCTGGGGGCGCGGGCATCCCGCCCGCCGACATCGGGGCAAAGTGGACTGATATGCGTGCGAAGCCCCTTCTACTCTGTAGAGAAAGAGGAGAGCCGGGGAGGGCACAGCCCTCCCCAAGCCCCTCCCCCCTTTATTGCACACAAAAGAGAGCAAAGGCAAGAAAGAACTCCTATGGTAGCGCTCACCCGAAATCACCATAAAGATACCTTGCGCACTGGAATCCTGTCCCCAGCTGTCAAAGAAGCCATCACGGGCTGGTTGTTCGCCATGCCGTGGATTATCGGATTCATCGTATTCACTGCGGGGCCGATGCTGTACTCGCTGTACGTCAGCTTCACGCGCTACAACATCACCACCCCGCCGCATTGGATCGGCCTCGACAACTACACCGAGTTGTTTAAGGACCCACGTTTTTACACCTCGCTGGGCAACACCACGTGGATGGTGTTGGTGAAGGTGCCGGTGGTCATTATAGTGGCATTGGTCATAGCCCTGTTGCTGAACATGGACCTGCCCGGTGGAAAGTTCTTCCGCACCGTGTTCTATATGCCCACCGTGCTGTCAGGGGTGGCCGCGGTGTTCTTGTGGCAGTGGATCCTCTCGCCCAATGGCCTGCTGAACCGGGGGCTTGAACTGTTTGGCATACCGGGGCCTGCATGGTTTGCCGACCCCAACTGGACCAAGCCCGGGCTGGTGGTCATGGGGCTGTGGTGGATAGGGGGCAACATCCTCATTTTTCTGGCGGGCCTCAAGGGCATACCCGACCAATTGTATGAAGCCGCCTCGATTGACGGGGCAACCGGCTGGGCCAAGACCCGCTACATCACCCTGCCAATGCTCTCGCCCACTATCTTCTTCCAGATAGTCACGGGCATAATCGGCGCGTTCCAGATATTCACCACGGCCTTCATCATCACCACTTCGCAGGGCGGCGAGTCTGCCCAGAACGGCGGGCCCGGCGGGTCCCTGTTGTTCTACGTGCTCTACCTGTACAACCGCGCCTTTGGCATCACAGGTGCGGGTGGTTTCCAGATGGGCTACGCATCGGCAATGGCGTGGGTGCTCTTCGGCATCATACTGGCGGTCACACTCGTGCAGTTGTGGTTCGCCAGACGCTGGGTCTACTATGAATATGAGGAAAGAAAGTAGCCATGGGCACAAGGCCCATGACTGCACGCACAACACCCTCGACATCGAGTATCAAGCGCTGAGGAGGTGCTGATGGCGACGGCACTGGAAGAAAGCATACCCTTGAAGGCTTTGGAAGAGGAACGAGCCGCCGAGCCGGAGCGAGCGGAGCAACGCAGGCCCCCGTGGTCCAAACTCCTTTCGCCGGGCAACCTGATTGCGTGGTTGTTGCTCGCCGGCATGAGCTATCTATTCCTCGTGCCCTTCATATGGATGATATCCACATCGCTGAAGGATGTCTCCGAACTGGGCAACCCCGACTGGATACCAAGCCGTCTGGCATGGGAGAACTATCTCGATGCGTTCAGCTTCCCGAGCTACGCCATATGGGGCACATGGACGCTGAACACCATCATCATCACCGCCGTGTCGGTGGTGGGCACGGTATTATCCACATCCCTCGTGGCCTATTCGTTTGCGCGTCTGCGCTGGCCGGGACGCGATCTGGTGTTCGCGCTGGTGCTGTCCACCATGATGTTGCCGGGCATCGTGACGATGATACCCCAGTACATGCTCTTCTCCAACTTGCCTGCCTTCGGTTTTCAGGGGTCGCCCGTGTGGGTAAACACTTTCTTACCACTGACTGTGCCTGCCTTCACGGGCAATGCCTTCTTTATCTTCCTGCTGCGCCAGTTCATGCGAGGCATCCCCATGGAACTGTCGGAAGCGGCCAAGATTGACGGCGCGTCTGAACTGCGCATATGGTGGAGCATCATGGTACCGCTGACCAAGCCCGCACTGGCGGCGGTGGCTATCTTCACTTTTCAGGGCGTGTGGGAGGACTTCATGGGACCCCTGCTCTACCTGAAGAGCGAAGAGTTGTACACGCTCCAGCTTGGGCTGAGGATATTCCAACACGCGGCGGGGGGTGCTCCTCTGTGGAACCACCTGATGGCCGCTAGCTTCGTGGTCATGCTACCGGTCATACTGGTGTTCATCCTTTTCCAGCGCTACTTCATAGAGGGTGTAACGCTCACAGGCATGGGCGGACGCTGATCCCGGCTCGGACGCTAGCCTATGCCAACCGCATATAGACAGGTTGGCGGAGCGCAGGCGTCCTGCCTAACACAGGCGTCCCGCCTAACAATGGGGGTTGACAGGAGGTTTCGCACCATGCCCCCGGATAGGGGGTACAGGTGCCCCCCGACCGTTTATTCTTCCCCTGAGGGGACAGGAGCCCGGCCCCGGTTCTTGATGGAACCCCGAAGCCGAAGCCGAAGCCGTGCTCGCTTTGATTCGGCTGTAAAAGGGTTGTACAATGGTAGAATGTGACGTGGTCATGCAACACGCAACCATCCCTCAGGGGTTGCGAATAGAATAAAGGACAAGACAAAAGGAACAACTGCAAACATGATGAGAACGATGTGCAAATCGAAGATACACGGGGCTACAGTCACTGAAGCCAATCTGCACTACATGGGAAGCCTGACCGTGGACCGCGACTTGATGGAAGCCGCAGACATCGCCCCATATGAATGGCTATACGTGGTCAACATAAGCACAGGCGCGCGATTCGAGACCTATGCCATAGAAGGAGAGGCAGGTTCGGGCATCATAGGCCTTAATGGAGCGGCGGCTCGCCTCGGCCAGCCGGGCGACAGGCTCATCATCATGTGCCCGGCTCTGGTGGCCGAGAGTGAGGTGCCCGGCTTCCGGCCGAGGCTGGTGTTTGTGGACGAGCACAATCGCATGATCCAGCCCGCTTTCGGTGATCGCACGTGGAACCTCGAAAACGCAGGCCCCAATGTGGAATCCCAGATGAACGAGGCAATGCGCAACGCCTGACCCCATATGCGGGGCCACTGTTACTCTTCGCGCAGGCGGTGCTTCGGTGGCTCACCCCGGGGCACGCCCGCTGAAGGTGTGGTGGTTGCGTGCTCGCCGGGGCCGGTAATGACCCGTAACGCGGCGGGCACCACCTCTATGACAGCCGGGGTGTAACCGCGTGGCTGGGCATCGGCATGCACCGGCCACGGTCGTCCCCGCGTGAGCACCCTCACCCGCCGGGCGAGATAGGTCTTGATGTCCGGGTGATAAACGGGACGGTTGCGCCCGTGCCCGCTCTGCAGGTCTGGGTCCGCCCCACGGTTGAGCAACGACCGCAGCACATGCCACAGGAACGCCCGCTTTCGAAAGTTGCGAAACACCACCACGTTCAGTTTGCCGTCGTCTATTCTGGCATCGGGGGCGAGGGGCACCGAATAGCCCCAGTACGGGCCGTTGGCTGCCAGCACCACCAGCGCCCGGGTGCGGATCGCCCGGCGGTCGAGCAAGATGGTCACTCGGCGTGGGCGGAACTTAAAGAACGTACGCACCACGTCAATCAGGCGAGTATACTCGCCCTTGTCCACCTTGTTCAATATTGGGAAAAGCGCCGCGTCCAGCCCCACGCCCGCCGTTTCGAGGAAGTAATGACCGTTGCACCTGCCCACGTCCACCCGGCGCACCTCGCCCAACCTCAACAGCCGGGCCGCCTCCTCAAGCTGAAAAGGCACATGCATCATGCGCGCCACGTTGTTGGCGCTGCCGAGTGGCAGTATGCCTAGAGTGACTTGACTGCCGATGAGGGCGGTGGCTACCTCGCCCACCGTGCCATCGCCACCACATGCCACCACTATATCGTAGCCCTCATCTCTGGCCGCCGAGGCAAGTTCAGTAGCGTGTCCGGCATACTCGGTCTGCACCACTTCGGCATGGATGCCGATGGCATCGAGCACGGCGCGCACCTCGTCCACGCCTGCCGGGTTGGTGGTCAGCCCGCCCTTCTTGCCCGATACAGGGTTGACGATCACCCGCACTCTGGTGCCTTCGGGGATGTTGTCCCGCACCTGTTCGGGCGCGTATGCTTCCTGTTCCTTCACAATCTCGGCCAGAGTTTTAGCATGCTCGCGGTCGTGTGCTTCGATGTCTGTGGCCCGCGCCATAATAACCCCCGATCTCCTATGCCGGGTGGGCAAGCAACCCACCCCGCTGATAACTTGTCAGATACGCGCCGGATCGCAATCGCATATGTGCACAATGGGATAATATGCAAAATATAGGCCAAGAAAAGCCACGGGGCAGGCAGGAGCGGCAGATAGGTCACTTCATGTGGCACCATACCATGTCACGACCATGTCACGCTTCATGCTCGAACCGGTCGCCGATGATGGGGTATTTGAACCGCTTGCCCAGCAACACCAGAATCGCCGCGATTACCCCATAAATTATTGTGGCTGCATACCACGCGAGAAAGATGGCAAGAGCTATAAAGAAGCCAACACCCAGCCCTGCCGCCCAGTCGCTTTCGCCGCGAAGCAGGCTGACGATGGCGAAGCCCCCGCTCGACATCAACACCAGCACGCCAGCGATATTCACCAGCAGCACCGAGCACTGGTAGCAGCCCGCCTGCTCGGAGTGGAAGCGCACCAGCGGCGATCGCTTACTGTATACAGCCATATAACAGCCGAGATGAGCAGAGACAAGAGAAAGCCGATGCCCAGAAACCCAAACGCTATAGCCCCATGCGCCAGTGCGGACAGCACCCGCTCGGTGGTCTTGTCCATCACATGCACCACCGACGATTTGGACGGGGATTGCGGCATGATGGGTGCTGGTGCTGGTGCTGGTGCCGGCGCGGATACCGTCGGTTGGGGCGGGTGCTGATTGGGCATGGGTGGTTGGTTGTGCATAGCCGAGCAGTTATGGGGCAGGACCGGGAAGCCAAGGCCCTCGTGCTCCACAGCGGGAGCCTGTTGGTCGGAGTGCGCTGTGCCTCACCCACGTCGTGCAAGGGCGTAGCGCACCCTAGTGTCTGATGTACCAAGTGTTGTCGCACTGCGGGCACCGGACGGTGTCCCAGTCGGTATTGGGCACGTGCCGTCGGGGAAAGACCTGAGCGCCTTTCATCTCTTTCGCGCCACATACCGGACAAGATACCGGTCGGCGGCGCACACGTCGCATGCTTGCCGATAACACACTCAGCATCAAATATACCAGAGCCACACCCATTATGCCCAGAACCAACGCAACGGTCCAACTCACCACCATGTGGTAATAACCCAATTGGGTGCGGTTCGCCTCAGGTCCGATCAGCGCATCTTTCACCATACCGGAGCCTGCGGCAAACAGGCACAGCCCGCCCAGCAACAGGGTGACCACAGGCGCGAGAAAAGGGTGGTCTTCTAGATAATAGCGATAGGGCCCTCCGCGTTGGTACGCGATATGCTCATCGGCAGACTCGCTGGCCCGAGTTGTACGAGCCGTCTCTTTGCTTTCGGCGCTCACAGTTAGTTTACACCCCTACCACCCACACTTTTCCCCTCCATATCGGTTGGGCTTAGCACCCGATGCCTCGATGCTTGGTGGAAGCGTGAGCAACGGTTTCACCAATCCGGGCACGGCCAAACGACAGGCCCTGCTCAACCGGTCCCGTATGCGGGTGGCCCTGATGTTCTTGGTGTCTTGGCGGCTAGCTCATGCTATTACCCAGTGTTCTCTGCGTTCCTCTATGTCTCTGAGGTTGATATCCCGACCGCTGACCGCCAGTGACCCTGATTGTTGGTAATCGTTGGTGGAACTCCATTGCCACGCGCGCTTGACAAAACTTTTGCACATAGTTTAATATACAGACAACAGGTGGATAACTCAACGGCGCTAACACACCGAACTTTCCCTCGGTGAAGCCGCCCTTCGAAAACGCGTAACCCACGATGCGTGGGTAGGCGCGACTAAGTAGGGCCGGGCGCTCCCGTTACAGAGCCAGAGTGTGTCGGTGGCACATGCAGTGTGGCATGCCGGAGCACTCGGAAAGGTCGTGTCGGTGACGGCATGGCGAATTGAGGTGGCACCACGGGCCAAGTTCAGGCTCGTCCTCGTGTAGAGGGCGGGCTTTTTGATTCTGGCACACATGAGGATGGGAAGGAAAACCCCAGAGACGCAGGGGCGCGGGAAGCACAGAGAGCACAGACTGATGTGTAGAAGACAACCACCTATACATGAACAACACCAAAAGGTAAAGGGTTAGAGGGCCTGATGCCTGCGCGAGGGCAGGCAAGCCGGAGGTGTTCTGAGCGAATGCCCTGATAACTTTCTTTCCCGCTGGTAGCTCTTGGTGCCTTGGTGGTTACAACCTCTGGCGATCGGCGACTGACAGGGGGTTGCAACGGCGCAAACCTCGACCTCCAACGATGGAGACTTCATTCCACAATCGAATGGAGGCTCAACATGAGGATACTGGTCACGGAGCCGTTGCACGAAGACGGTATCAACTATCTGCGCAGAGAGTTCGAGGTAGAGACCAAACTGGGCCTGCCGGCAGTTATCCTTCAGCAGGAGATAGGCCACTATGACGCGTTGATCACCCGATCGGGCACACCGGTGACGGCGCAGTTGCTGGCGGCGGGCGCAGGGCGGCTCAAGGTGGTGGGCCGGGCAGGCATCGGCGTGGATAACATAGACATTGGCGCGGCCACACAGCACGGCATCGCTGTGGTCAACGCGCCCAACGGCAATGTGCAGGCCGCAGCCGAACACACCATCGCACTCATGCTCGCTCTTGCCCGCCACATCCCACAGGCCCACTCGCTGTTGCGCGAAGGGGTGTGGGGCAAGAGCCGCTTTGTGGGCTGTCAGATAGCGGGTAAGACGCTGGGCATCATTGGCTTCGGCAAGGTGGGTGGTCAGGTGGCCACGCGGGCTAAGGCGCTTGGCATGCAGGTCATAGCGCACGACCCCTTCCTCGCCCTGCACCACGGGCCAGACGTGCCGCTCGTGCCGCTGGACGACCTGTTGCGTCAGGCCGACTTCGTCAGCTTGCACGTGCCTCTCACTCCCATTACGCTTGGCATGATCGGGTCGCGCGAGCTGGCCCTGATGAAGGAGAGCGCGTACCTCATCAATTGTGCACGCGGGCAGGTGGTGGACGAAGACGCGCTGTACGAGGCGTGCAGGCGAGGGCGCATAGCGGGCGCTGCCCTTGACGTATTCGCACACGAGCCGCTGGCGCGCAGCAACCTGCTCGAACTAGACAACATCATCGTCACACCGCATCTAGGTGGCACCACCCATGAGGCACTGCGAGCTTCCGCGCTGGAGGTGGCCGAGCAGGTGCGCGCCGTGCTGATGGGTGAATACCCCCAGCACATCATCAACCCTGAAGCACTGCACCCTCCCACATCGGCTATGCCCTGCACCCTCAACCGATGGCAGGGGTTCGAGCGCGTGGTGTTCGACTGCGACAGCACCCTGTCAGTGATCGAAGGGGTAAACGAACTGGCGGCCATGAACGGCGTGTACGACGAGGTGGCCGAACTGACCCGCAAGGCCATGTGCGGCGAGGTGCCCCTTGAACAGGTATTCGCCGCTAGGCTGGACCTCATACAACCCACCCGCAGGCAGTTAGCCGCGCTGGGCGCACTGTACACCTCTACTCTGGTGGAAGATGCGGTAGACGTCGTGTCTGCGCTTACCTTTCTCGGCATAGAAGTGCATCTGGTGTCGGGCGGTTGCCGCGAGGCGCTACTGCCGGTCGCGAGAAAACTGGGCATACCGCCGTGCCGACTGCACGCCAACGAATTATACTTCGACGAGAACGGCCAATATGCAGGCTTCGACGCCAACAACCCGCTGTGTCGCTCGGGCGGCAAGCGCGAGACGCTGAAGCAATTGCCCCCCGTTGAGAGGACCCTGTTCATCGGTGATGGCGCTTCGGACGCCGAGGTGTGCGCCGATGTGGAGCTGTTCGTGGGCTATGGCGGGGTGGAGAAGCGGGGCGCAGTGTCGCGGGTAGCCCATGTGTACCTGCACGTAGAGAGCATGGCCCCGCTGGTGGTGATGGCCGCGGGCATGGAAGGTTGCCGCCGCCTGCTGGCCGAACCCCAACACCGCCCGTCCGTCATAAAGGGCCTGTCCATCCTGTTGCGCGAAGGCACCGCCGACTACCGCGCCGAATTCAAGCCGTTCTTCGACCGCATAAGAAAGTTCTGTCTGGAGGGCATATGCAACTGAGGATACCCGGACCTACCCCATTGCCCGATGAAGTGATCCAAGCCATGTCGCGCCAGATGATCGGCCATCGAAGCGCCGAGTTCCGCTCGCTGATGCGTGACGTGACCGAGCGGTTGAAGTGCTGTTTCCAGACCGAAGGCGACGTGCTGGTCTTCCCGGCGGCGGGCACCGGCGGGCTAGAGGCGGCCATCGCCAACTTGTTTTCGCCCGGCGATACCGTGATCGCCCTCACGGTGGGGGCATTCGGGGACCGCTTTGCCGAAATAGCAGCCCGCTTTGGGCTGGCGGTGATACGCGTGCAGGCGCCATGGGGAGAGGCCATCAGCGTAGCCGCGCTCGAAGAGGCATTGGACCGCACACCCCACGTGCGTGGTGTGCTGGTCACCCACAACGAAACATCCACGGGCGTACAAAACGATGTGCGAGCTATCGGGCACACGGTCCAGCGGCACAGCGCCGACGGGCAGCCTGCCCCACTGCTGGTAGTAGACGCCATATCGTCGCTGGGCGCGGTAGACCTGCCGGTGGATAGGTGGGGCATAGACGTGGCGATCACTGCCTCGCAGAAAGCGTGGATGGCTCCACCCGGCCTGACCATGTTGTCGGTAAGCGAACGGGCATGGGCCGCCAACCGCGAGGCACGCCTGCCCCGCTTCTACTGGGACTTCGCCGAGGCCAAGCGCTTCCTGCGCCGGTGGGAGACCCCGTACACACCCGCAGTGTCACTGCTGTACGGCCTTCAGGCATCGTTGAGGCTCATCATGGAAGAGGGGCTGGCGCGGGTGTTCGCCCGCCATCAGCGGGTGCGCGACCGGGTGCGCTCAGGGGCGCGGCGGCTGGGCCTGCGGCCTTTCGCCGATGACGATGTGGCTTCACGTACGGTGACCGCCCTGCGCGTGCCGGACGGCCTGACCGCCACCGACCTTACGGTGGCCATGGCACACCGCGGAGTGGTGATAGCGGGTGGGCAGGGACCCTACGAAGACCGGATAATCCGCATCGGGCATATGGGTTTCGTGAGCGAGCAGGACATGGAAGTGGTGCTGCATGCGCTGCAAGAGGTGCTTGGCGAGCACCAGCCGAAGGCTGAGCGAGCTGAAAGCGCCGCGCGGGCGGGCTGACCCGTCGGCCCCAACAAGACTTGCAGAGAGCAGAGCATGGCTCCCACGCCCTACCTGCCCACAGTGGAGTTGAAACCAAAATGCATTTTGCCTATTGCTAAACGTGACGCTGTATGTTACAATTCATATGGTTGAAACTGGCAGGTTAACAGGAACAGGTTCCACAGGTATTCCGCTTTTATCCCCCGTAAACGCGTGAACACCTCCCGGACGGTCCACTGGCCAGATGTCACCAGCAGGTAACACGTTTTATTTTCGAAAGGGAAACAGAAACACAAATGGAAGACAAAGTACTGACATGCCGCGACTGCGGTAACACCTTTACATTTACCGAGGGCGAGCAGGCATTCTACCAGCAGAAGGGCTTCAGCGAGCCGATTCGCTGTCCGGACTGCCGGGCTGCAAAAAGGGCTAACCGCAGTGGCGGGGGTTACACTGATACCTATGGCAGTGGCTCTGGCTACAGCAGTGGTTACAGCAGCGGCGGCTACGGGCGCTCTGAGCGCGTATCCACTCAGGTGGTGTGCGACAACTGCGGCAAGGAGACTCATGTGCCGTTCGTGCCCCGTGGGGATCGTCCGGTTTACTGCTCCGACTGCTACAATCAGGTGGGTGGCGGCAACCGTGGCGGGCGCAATCGCTACTAATTAGCTCCACCGTAAACAGCGAGGACTATGGGCGAACACGGCCCATAGTCCTCAACTTCTATAACCTTTCCTCATAAGGCCTCGTAAGAATCGGGCAGCGGGGGCATGCCACATCCAACGGGGGTTTTGTTGTGCCCAGCGGTATCACGCACCTCTGCATAAGCATAAGTTGTCCCCTTCATCCTATCCCTCACCCCCGACTCCTCTCCCACTCGTGGAGAGGGGAGCTGCGTAGTTGCTGTGGAACTGCCGTGAATTACCCCCTCATTCATAGCCTTGCCGGGGGTGCAGGGGAGCACCCCTGCCGGTGGGTATCCTGTGGGCGCGGGGATTCACGTGTCCCCTAGTTCCCCACAATTTACAGCCTTTCTATCTCTATGGAGAATTGGTATTAGTGGTAGAATGAGAGTAATGAGAGTGATGAGGTTGGGGACTAGAAATCTTGAGCATGCGATGAGGCGAACGAATGGCATTGTTGCGACTGCCCGGACTGATTGACCCCCATGTGCACCTGCGTGACCCCGGTGCCACCCACAAAGAAGACTTCGTGACAGGTACGCAGGCTGCACTGGCCGGAGGCTTTACCGCCGTGCTGGACATGCCCAACAACCCCGGAGACCCGACGATCTCCCCCGAAGCGCTGGCTCGCAAGGTGGATGCGGCTTCGGGCAGGGTGCTGTGCGACGTGGGTTTTTACTATGGAGCTACGCTCGACAACACGGCCACTTTCGCCAATGTGGCACCCGGCGTGTTCGGGTTGAAGCTCTATCTGGACCACACCACCGGCGACCTGAAGATAGAGCCTGTGGAGGCCATACGCGATATTATGAGGGCGTGGCCCGCGCACAAACCGCTGTGCGTACACGCTGAAGACCGCACGCTGGCTATGGTGCTGGGCCTCTTGCCGTCGGTGGGCAGGGGTGTGCACTTCTGCCACGTCAGTCAGGCAGTGGAAATCGAACTGATACGCGAGGCCAAAGAGCGCGGTCTGCCGGTAACCTGCGAAGTGGCCCCCCACCACCTGTTCTTGACCGAAGAAGATGTCCCACGCCTCGCCGGGTATGGGGTTATGAAGCCCCCGTTGCGCAGAGGCCGCGATGTGGACGCACTGTGGGCCAACCTCGATGTGATAGATATGATAGCCACCGACCACGCACCCCATACCCGCGATGAAAAGGCCGGCGCCCACCCGCCCTTTGGGGTGCCCGGGCTGGAAACCGCCCTGCCTCTCATGCTCACCGCAGTGCACGCGGGCAAACTGACCATGCACAGGTTAGTAGAGATGATGCACACGGCACCGGCCCGCATCTTCCGGCTGCCATCCCAACCCGAAACGTATGTGGAAATAGACCCGCAACGCCGCTGGTGCATATCATCGGACCACCTGTACACGCGAGCGGGGTGGACACCATTCGAGGGCATGACTGTAATGGGCGCCGTGGCTTCGGTGACCCTGCGGGGAAGAGAAGTGGTGCGCGACGGGGTGGTGCTGGCCGAACCGGGCTGGGGCTTTATCATGAAGCCTCTGGCATAGACCTTGCACGTAGCTACACGGTAATGTAGGATAGAATCGGGCAGCCGCGAAGATTGGACGGCTATTTCTTCCTGTGGGATGGTGGATTTCGATGTCGGGTTTGTTTAGCGGGTAGCAAAAGGAGTGTGCTATGCCTCGAAGGACCACAAGCGACGGCAAGACTGATAACGAATTAACTGCGGCGGCCCGCGCCGCTCTCGACACTGGCACAACAGAAAGCACCAGACGAAGGCGCGGCAGGCCCCCAAAAAGACAGCAGACAACCAAACAAGCGGCCTTCGATGAAACTCGAGCGGATGCTTATCCGCCCGAGCCTGCGGCTACGGCTATCGCCATGGCCGAAAGCCCGGAGGGCGAAAAACTCTACCAAGAACTCAAGAGGATGGAACTGGAGGCCATCGAGCACCCCGACCCTCAAGACAATATACTCGAGCTACCTCCGGAAGATGTGATCGAACTGCCCATCGAAGGTGTGGAGAAAGACCAGCCGGTGGCTGTGGCTAACGGCAACGGAGCGGACGAAGAGGAAGATACAGAAGAACTACTGCTGGAAGTGCCCGTCAGGGCGCGCTCACCCAGACGCTCGGCGCTGGCCCTCGATGAACAAGCCGAGGAGCCGGACTTCGGCGATACCGAAGACCTCGTGGCCGATCTGGACGAATTGGCGCAGATGGACCCCGGCTTCGTTACCGACCCGGTGCGCCTCTATCTGCGCGAGATCAGCCATGCGCCCCTGCTCACCGCCGAGCAGGAGATGGAACTGGCCCGCAAGATAGCCGAAGGCGACGTGGAGGCCACGCAGAAGTTCGTACTGGCGAACCTGCGCCTCGTGGTAAGCATCGCCAAAAAATACGTCGGCCGCGGCCTCACGCTTCTCGATCTGATACAGGAAGGCAACATGGGACTGATGAGGGCCGTGCACAAGTTCGACCCGTCCAGAGGATATAAGTTCTCCACTTACGCCACATGGTGGATACGGCAGGCCATCCTGCGGGCCATCTCCGAGCATGCCCGTACCATACGCCTGCCCGCCCACATTGGCGAGGCTATGGGCAAGATATCGCAGGTCAGTCAGGAGATCGCCCAAAAGAAAGGCCGCCCGGCTACACCCGATGAAATCGGCGAGGCTATGGGCATGACCGGAGACAGAATACGTGAGATACTGCGCGCCGCTCAAGCCCCCATGTCCATTGACCAGCCCATAGGCGACGAGGGTGAGGAGAACCAGTTGCGCGACTTCATAGGCGATGTCGAGTCGGCGACGCCGGAGGAAGAAGCCAGCCATGAACTGCTCAAAGATCAGCTTGAGCACACACTGGAAGAGGTGCTGACCCCACGTGAGAAGCTGGTGTTGCAGATGCGGTTCGGGTTGGGTGACGGCCATCAGTACCCCCTTGAGAAGGTGGGTGAGGCGCTCGGAGTGACCCGCGAGCGCGTGCGCCAGATCGAAGCAGAAGCCCTGCGCAAGCTCCGCTCGCCCAGATTCACCGAACGGTTCAGAGACTATCTGTGATGTCGTTGCCGGTAGGCCTACAACCACCTTGACCACCGGTCGCGACCGGTAGAGGCTCGATGGATAGACGGACGGCTCATGAGGAGTCGTCCGTTTTATTTTCAGGTATATGTGGAAACCCCGCCGCCCGGCCACAGCAGGTGCTATACTGAGCATCCCCAACCTGCTCGGTTGGAGATGCTCATACCAACTATCCGAGCAAAGACGATAAACGTCGGGGGTGCATGGGCACTCCCCCGACGGGGTTGTGGGGGTGTCCCCCACCTCTCCCCAACCTCATAGCCTTTCTACGGATAATGGGTATCAGATGTACCAGCGACTGAAAGGGAAGCGGACATGAACCGAACAATCGAACCGGCAACAGGCGGGACTGCCCTCGCCGATCATCCGGAGGACCATCCGGAGTACGAACTGCCTACGAACCGCTTGCAGAGCGGCCAACTGGCAGATTCACACACCACCGAGGTCGAGCGACAAGCGGGCGTGGGCATGCAATCCGACATCGACTGGCTTGCTATGCTGACCACGCGCAGAACGGCTGCGCCACCGGTATTGGACCGGCCACCGCGCCCCGCATCCGTTGTGCCTGTGTCTTCCGGCATGGAACACCACGCCACACCGGTGGCCATGGTGCCAACCTTTGGCTCAAGGCTCACCATTATGCTACGCCGCCTCCTAGTAATCTTGGTAACATGCATACTGACTGCGGGCGTGATCGCCGTGGCGAGCTATACCATATCGTCTACTGCTTGGGTCACCAATCTGCACGCCCCGCCGCCCGGCCCCAACACTCAGTCCGCACCCGATACCCAGCAGGGAGCCATCCCCCGGCAGCCTCTTCAAGCCCCTTCCCAATCCATGCCGCAGCCACCAACAACGGCGGACCAGACGGGGGTAGAAACCGACATGGTAGCTGTGCCGGTGACCGACACGCCCGCCCAACTCAGGGACAGAGGTACGGCACAGTATCGTGCGGGCAACTACGAGCAGGCAATCAGGCTGTTGGAGCAGTCGGTAAACTTGGACGGGAGCGACGTGCTCGCATATTATCAGCTAGGGCTTGCGTATATGGCTGCATCAGGCCGTGAACACGCATTGGAAGACGCCGAACTGGCCTTCCGAACGGCCACATCGCTTCAGCCCGAGTGGGCCGCCCCCTACACGGGTCTGGCCGAAAGTTTCCTGCGCCGTGGGCTGTACGAGGATGCCATACCGCCCGCCCTGAAAGCCACCCGGCTCGAACCCGGATCGGCGGAAGCGTGGCTGACGCTCGGCAGGGCATACAGAGGCGCCGGGCTGGAGAGCGAGGCCACCCGCGCATTCGCCGAAGCGGCACGCCTTGCCCCGGCTCCCCCCGCGCAACCTTGACGCGGTTGGCCAAGGCTCAATCACCAACCGCAACTAACCGTAACCGGGGCCGGAGTCCCTGCCCCCACAAAGGAAGAGTAAAGGTCAGGGTCAGGCGCTAAATGCGGGCCGCACGCCCGCGCTCCGTCACCGGTCCTGCATACTTGGTGGCCCTTGGTGCCTTAGTGGTTACCTCTAACTACTGACCACTGGCGACCCACGACTGTTGGTGGAAGATGGTGCCACCTCCATTTCCCCGCCACTTCGCCATTTTATGGTATAATAGGCCGCTTCTACTCTGGTCCCCACTAACCGACCGGGTAGTTTGACGACCTTGTCCACCACACGCGCATGATAGGTCCTGTAGTCAGACGCCTTCGGCAAGAACGCAACCTCAGTCAGGAGGAACTTGCCGGCGCTGCCCACATCAGCAGCGGCTACCTCTCTAAGCTGGAGCGTGGCCTGTACAAACAGCCCTCGCGTGAGGTGCTGGACCGCATAGCAGAGGCGTTGGGCATGGCCCCCTCTGACCTGTACAGAGCGGCAGGCATGGACCACCTGCTGGTCGAGTCTAACCCATCGCTGGAGCCACTGCTGGAAAGCTTCGCCGCCAAACTGGACGACCTGCCAAAGCGCGACCGCCAGATAATCACATCCGAGATACGCCGCATCCTGCTCGAAGAAAGCGAGGCCAACGGTGAGCACCCTCAGCGATGAAATACTTGACACGCTGGACCTGTTGATCCATCGCTATCGCCTGCACACACGTCTGCCGGTAGACCTCAGCCCCATTCTGGAGAGGTTCGACATCCACAAGCACAATTTCACGCCGGTCACCATGGGTTTCGCGCTGGTGCGGCCACGGCAGATATACATAGGCATCAACAAGAACCTCGACCCTAACTGGCAACGCATGGCCCTCGCCCACGAGGCGGCACACATCATCGCCAACCAGCCGCAACAACTTTTCGTGTGCAAGACCAGTGACTGGTCCCGGGAGCGCGATGAGCGCGAGGCACAACTCATCGCTGCCTGCCTGCTGGTGCCCCTACGCATCATCGAGGAGCACTATCAGGTAGGCGCGGCCCCTCAGATTGCGCGGGCGCTCAGAGTGCCCCCGCTGCTGGTGGACCTGCGATGGTCATTCGCCCGCGTGCACGGCGACATCTGACCGGAACACGGCATGCGATAGCCTGTACGACCAAGGTCACAATTCATGCAAGGCCCACAAAAGCTGATCAAGGTAGTAGCCTACATAACCCGCAGTCGCCACGGCAAACGGCAACTGCTGGTCTTCACTCACAGGGACCACCCTGAGGCAGGCTTGCAGGTGCCAGCAGGCACGGTGAAACAGGACGAGGGCATCGAAGCCGCGCTGATGCGCGAGATAACAGAAGAGACCGGCCTGACCGGCCTGACCATCATACGCAAACTTGGTACCTATACACTGCACCACCCTATCAGCAATAACCTGCACGAGCGCCACGTGTTCCATCTGGCCGCCCCAGACGATGCCCCCGACGCGTGGCAGTGGACCGAGACCTGCGGAGGTGAGATCCCAGATCATGAGGGATATGTCTTCCAACTGTGGTGGGCCGACCTCGACGGGCCAATCCACCTTGCAGGCAGTCAGGCGGACTACATCCACCTTATCAGGGACGCTGTCAGCGGCAACACCGACGAATGACCATTACCGAGCGCAAGCTTCGCACCAGCACCCGCAACCGCAACGGCACAGCACCCCTCTCCCCAAACATCATGTCAGCAGGAAGCACTGGTGATTACCCACATCTCTGAAACGCCTCATGAGGGAAGGGACAGACGAGGAGCCAAGTGAGAGCAGCGACTGCTTGCCAGACA
>DAOTTC010000123.1:0-9629 GCA_034437815.1 Chloroflexia bacterium
CCCCACCGTGATGAGCGACCCGCACACCCAGAAGGGCTACGTGCACAGTCTGGGGCACGGGGTGGGCCTGCAAGTGCACGAACCGCCCTACTTCGGCGACTTCGAGGGCAACACCGACACGCTGGCCCCCGGCTGTGTGGTCACCATCGAACCGGGCGTGTATTACCCGGACGACGGGGGCTTTGGCATCCGCATAGAAGACTGCGCGTGGATGAACCCCGCCACCGGCAGGCTGGCGGTGCTGGCCGATTACTCCAAGGAGCTTGTGCTCCCGCTCGGATAAATAGCGGGCACATGGGTTGCGGGGGTGTCCCCCGGCTCTCCCTTCCCAAAAATGGCGGGGGTGCAGGGGCCCTCCCCTGCCGGGGGCGCGGGGGTGTCCCCCGGCTCTCATTTCCCAATTCGATAACCGGGATTATTCCCGCAGAGGAATCAGGAGGATTCAGGAGGTTTGCTCATGGCCGAACCCACAGTAGCCCCTTACGGCTCGTGGAAGTCCCCCATCACATCAGACCTGATCGTGCAGGGTTCCATAATGCTGGGCGGTGTGGTGCTGGAGGGGCAGGATATCTACTGGGTGGAGGGCCGCCCGGCTGAGGGGGGCCGCAATGTGGTGGTGGTCAGGCACGCATCCAACGGCCAGACCACCGACCTGACCCCGCCGGGCTTCAACGTGCGCACCACCGTGCACGAATACGGTGGTGGGGCCTTCACCGTGAACCGGGGCACCCTCTTCTTCTCTAATTTCGCCGACCAGCGCGTGTACCGGCAGGACCCCGGCGCCAACCCGCGTCCGCTCACCCCACAGGTGGACCTGCGCTACGCCGATTATATCTTTGACGAGCGGCGGAACAGGCTGGTGTGCGTGCGTGAGGACCACACTGTGCAGGGCGAGGCGGTCAACACGCTGGTGGGCCTCGATGTGGGGCGAGGCGGGCCGGGCGAGGTGCTGGTGTCGGGCAACGATTTTTATTCGTCACCGCGCATCAGCCCCGGCGGCAGGCGGCTGGCGTGGCTTACGTGGAACCACCCCAACATGCCGTGGGACGGCACCGAGCTGTGGGTGGGCGACATAGCCGACGATGGGGCAATCCTCAATCCCCGGCTGGTGGCCGGCGGCCCGCGCGAGTCGGTGTTTCAGCCCGAATGGTCGCCCGACGAGGACGGGGTCCTGTATTTCATCTCGGACCGCACCGGCTGGTGGAACCTGTATCGCCTGCGCGAGAGTGGGGGCGATGGGCAGGTAGAGCCTGTACACCCGATGGACGCCGAATTCGGCGCGCCCCAGTGGCAGTTCGGCATGTCCACCTATGGGTTTGCCTCGCCCTCCGAAATCATCTGCCGCTACAACCGTGCGGGCATATCGCATCTGGCCCGCCTGCACCTGCAAGCCGGCACGCTGGAAGAGATCGCCACGCCCTACACCGCCATCTCCACGGTGCGCGTGGGGCCGGGCTATGCGGTGCTGGTGGCCGGTTCGCCCACCGAGCCGCCTTCAGTGGTGCTGTTGGACCTTGCGAGCGGCCAGATACAGGTACTGCGCCGCTCCATCGAAGTAGAGGTGGACCCCGGCTACATATCGGTGCCTCAGGCCATCGAGTTCCCCACCGAAGGCGGCCTCACGGCCCACGCTTTCTTCTACCCGCCGCAGAACCGCGACTACGTGGCCCCCGAAGGCGAGAAGCCGCCCCTGCTGGTGCTCAGCCATGGCGGGCCGACCGGGGCGGTCTCTTCAGTGCTCAACCTCGGCATTCAGTACTGGACCAGTCGGGGCTTTGCGGTGGTGGACGTGAACTATGGGGGCAGTACCGGCTACGGACGCGAGTACCGCGAGCGCCTGTATGGGCAGTGGGGCGTGGTGGACGTGGACGACTGCGTGAACGCCGCCCGCTATCTGGCCGGGCGCGGCCTTGTGGACCCCAACCGGCTGGCGATCCGGGGAGGCAGTGCGGGCGGCTACACCACCCTATGCGCCCTCACCTTCCGCGATGTGTTCAGAGCAGGCGCCAGCCACTTCGGCATCAGCGACCTTGAGGTGTTCGTGAAGGATACCCACAAGTTCGAGTCGCGCTACCTCGACAGGCTGGTCGGCCCTTACCCTGAGGAGCGGCAGTTGTATTACCAGCGCTCGCCAATCCACTTCGTTGACCGCCTGTCGGCACCCATGATACTGTTTCAGGGTCTGGAAGATAAGGTGGTGCCGCCCAATCAGGCCGAGATGATGTTCGAGGCGCTCAAGAAGAAGGGCCTGCCGGTGGCCTACGTGCCCTTCGAGGGGGAACAGCACGGCTTCCGCAAAGCCGAAAACATCAAGCGTGCCCTCGACGGCGAGCTTTACTTCTACTCGCGCATCTTCGGCTTCGAGCTGGCCGAGCCGGTGGAGCCGGTGGAGATAGTGAACCTGAACTAAGGAAAGGCGGTAAAAATTGGGGCGCGTGGGACGAAGCCCTCGCGCCCTTGCCCGTCACAGGCATCTGACTACCCTGCCGGGAGTGCCATAAGTCAGCTTGAAGGTGCCTATTACGCGGTTCTGGTCGGTTATGGTGACGGTCAGCACCATAGTATTGCCCGTGACCACTCCGCTGTAACGAGCAGGGTGCTTATCTTCCGGCTCACCCTCTCTAACGGGTCCGCCCTTTTCGAACACATGGGTGCCCGTTGCCTCGAAGCGCCCGGCGGCGTCTAGCACAATGGCGTGGTCAATCGTGCCATGAGCGCAGTCGTATTCGATGATGGCCCCGCCTGAGGTTACGTTCATGGAGATGCTCTGGCCGCCCCATATGCCGGTCGGCAACGCTCTGGCAGGCTGCTTTGGCTCGCCCTGCGGGTACTTCTGCTTGAAACGCAGGGTGCCCAACTGGGACAACAGCACTTCATATTGGGTGCCGGCGTTTTCAGGGTGGTGCTCGAACACCGCCCGCTCGAAATACTGCACCACGTACTCCTTGCCGTCCAACTCGCTCTTCTCCCATATCAAGTTAGTGATGGGATAGCCCTGCTGCATCAGCCCGCCGTGCGCGCGCCAGTATTCGAGGAACACGCCCCTGACCGTCTTGCCGGTCTGGGGGAAGAACATGCTTGGGCCGGGCATTGTATCGGGCGGCAATTCCCGCACACCGGCCGGGTATTTCTCCCTATACCGCATCGTGCCCAGCAAAGATAGGAGCACGTCAAACGGAGGCTGGTTTTGCGGGTGCAGTTCAAACACCGCCCGCTCGAAATACTGCACGATGTAGGTCTTGCCGTCTACCTCGGATGCTTCCTGAAACTGATTGCTGATCGGGTAGCCCTGCTGCATCAGCCCGCCGTGCGCGCGCCAGTATTCGAGGAACCTGCCGCACACCTGCTTGCCAGTCTGCGGGAAAGTCTGGCAACCGACCTCGCCCTGCAAATACAGCGGGTACGCTCCGGTCTTATGGACTGGTGCGGCCGGCGCCAACAGCAACGGCATCGCCACCATGGCCGCGGCCACTTCCAATGAAAATCGTGCCGGCATCCACGGTCTCCTCTCGTTCGTCAGCGAAACAGGCTCATGCGCTTCTAAAAATTAAAACGAATCGGGTGTTGAAAAGTTCGCCAGACGCTCCGGCTCGCGTGGCGTGAGACACGATACCTGTGAGCGCATTAGTGGTATAATATGCGTTGGTCAAAGCCGGGGACCAAGATGATAGCAGGGCATAATCCCGACCTGCCATGCTATATTTGCCCGGCGAAAGGAGTACGCACTATGCCACGGTGCTTGTGTATGACCAGAGTAGGTGAAGGGCAGGTCACAGCGTCCGGCACATCGAGCAAGGCATGGATTTTCGAGTTCGAGGAAGGCCATGTGCACCCCACCAACCCGGTGACCGGCGAGCCTGACTGGATAAGGGAGCACCTCAGCCTGACGGGGCTGAAAGTAGCCATCGTGCCCGACCCTGCGTTCAACGGGGATTACATGCCCTTGCCCCGGTTTGGAAACGGCAAGCTGGCGGTTATCGGTTCGGGTGCCACAGATGAGCAGAAGGCGGCGTTGAGCAGGATCTTCAAATTGCCTATAGCAGGCGAGACCTTCACTGAGACCGAGCCGCCGGGAACGCTTTGGAGGGCACGCGCCGACTTCTGCAATATCCCGGATGACAACCTCGACCCGGATTACGTGATGTTGGATGGGGCTAACAAGAGGAAGGCAGGCTGGCGGTTCGTGATCGCGGTTCGCACCTCTTCTCAGCCGATGGGACAGCCCGAGATCCAAACTCCTGTAGTCGTCGCCATCGTGACCGAAGACCGGCATGGTGGCCTTTGCAGTTTCTATAGCAAGCTGTATTTCGAGTGCGATGTTGATAGCAATCTCAAGAACATGATAAGATCGCTGCTCGGCTTCGATATTGACAACGGTGAGGCCAACGTGCACCTGACTGTTTCCATCGACCCTACTTGGTCGGGAGGGCACAAGAAAGGCATAAAAGTCACACCGCTTGGCACATAGGACCGGGGCGGAGCGAGATGACCGCCTGCGCACGCCTTTGCCGACCCACTACTTCACAAGGTTGTGGCTGAGCGCGAAGCGTGTGGCGGCGGCACGGGACTTGACGTTCAGCTTGTTATATATAGAGTACAGGTGGGCGTGCACGGTGTGCGGGCTGAGGAATAGGCGCTCGGCTATCTCGGCATCGGTCAGACCTTCGGCCACAAGACTCAGCACTTCCACTTCACGCCGCGTGAGGTCGTTGGGGTACTTGGAGGTGCGTATAGACAGCTTGGTGTGTGGGGCTTTGGCGGTCTGAAGCACATCTTGCAAAACCTGCATAGCCAGTTCACCACCATCTTTGACCTGCATGGCGCGCCCATCGGCCAGAGCCTGTGCCCACGCGGCTTTGCCCACATGAGCACCCACCTCTATCTGGCTGCGCTTGAGGTCGTCCTGCTCGGCGGGGTGCAACCGGTAGCCCGTAGCTTCGAACAGCGCTTCGGCGGCGCCGAACAACACAGCTGACTGCTGGATCAGCCCATATCTGGCGGCTATCTTGGCCGTGCCCACCAGACATTCGGCTATGCCCCTCTTGGAGCCGATCTCCATGTAAGCCTTGAGCGCCTCGCGCAGGAAGGCCGCGCTCCGGTTGTAATCCCCTTCGCGCTGAGCCACGCGCGCCAGCCCATAGAGCGAATCGGCTATGATCCACTTCTCCTTTGAGGTGGCGAGCGCCTCTTCAAAGCGAGCGCGTGCTCGATTGTGCTCGCCCTGATAGTACAGCACCTCGGCAAGAGTGTTCAGGAGCATGGCGGTGGCTTCCGTATGGCCCAGCCCCTGCAACATGGCAAGGCCTTCCTCGCACAGGCGAACGGCCTTCTCATAGTGCAAATTACAAGACTCTATCTCGGCAAGCTTGTGCAAGGAGCTGGCTATCTCTACGGGGTCCGCCAGCACCCGCTTGATGGCGAGGCTCTCCTCTACCAGACTGCGTGCTTCTGCGTAGTTGCCCAGACAGCGGGCCACGTAGCCCAGATTGTTGAGGAGCACGGCAAGCATGCGCTTGTTGCCGGCCTGCTGGGCGATCGATCGGCACTGCTCAAGGTAGTCACGGGCCAGCCTGTAATCGCTCTGGTCGGTTGCGATGTTGGCCAGATTGCTGAGGGCCATGGCCACGCGCTGCTGGTTGCCCAATTCCTGAGCTAACTGCATGCTCTCTTTGAGCAGGCGGGTGGCCTGCTCATAGTCGCCCTGATTTATGGACAAGATGCCCAGATTGTTGAGCACGGCGGCGGTGTGCTCTTTATCCCCGAGGGCACGGTACAGTTCAAGCGCCTGAGCGTACAACTTAGTGGCCTGCTCATAATCCCCATGGGTTCTGGCGAGCAGTCCGGCGCCATACAGGGCTTCTGCACGCCGGTCGGGGGGTGCACCCTCGGCCTTTTCCAGCGCAAGCTCTAGCCAGCGTCTCCCTTCCGACATGTATCCCCGCACGAACCAGAACCAATACAGGTTGGTGGCCAGTTGCAGCCCAGCGTTTGGGTTTGCCCCTTCGGTCAGGCTCCAACTGAGGGCCGCACGCAGGTTGTCATGCTCGGCCTCTATGCGGTCGTACCACATGGCCTCATCCGCTTTGTGATAATGGGCTTTCGCCTGCTCGGTGAGGTAGGTGTACCAGCGCAAGTGCCGCTCCCGCAGCGCCTGCACCTCCCCGCACTGTCGAGCCTTCGCAAAGGCGTACTGGCGGATAGTCTCCAGCAGCCTGTAGCGCGTCTCCCCGGACCGCTCCTCTATGTTGAGCAGAGACTTGTCCACGAGGCGCGTAAGCAGGTCCAGCACCATGTATTCGGCTCTGGTTTGGGCGTCGCCATCGTTTTTCTCGTCGGGGGCGGCTCCGCACAGGGCCACTGCGGCTTCTATGTTGAAACTGCCCGCAAACACCGACAGGGTGCGTAGCAGGCGTTGCTCAGCCTCACACAACAGGTTGTAGCTCCACTCCACCGTGGCTTCCAACGTGCGGTGGCGCAGGTCGGCGGTGGAGTTGCCTGTCGTAAGCAAGAGCAGGGAGTCGCTCAGGCGGGCGGCTATCTGTTGAACCGACAGCACACTTACCCGGGCCGCGGCCATCTCAATAGCCAGCGGCAAGCCCCCAAGCTGGTGGCAGACGCGCGCTACGGCGAGGGCGTTTTCGGGGGTCAAGGTGAAATCTACTCGCTTGAAGCGAGCGCGCTCCACAAATAGCCGCACCGCCTCGTACTGGGAGATCTGCTCCACAGGTGGCAGGTTATCCGGATCGGGCGTGGACAGCCAAGGCACCCGCCACACCAACTCGCCTGTGATGTGCAAGGGTTCGCGGCTTGTAGCCAGTATTTTGAGGTCCGGACATGCGCTGAGCAGAGAATAGGCCAGCGCCGCGCACGCCTCCAGCAGGTGCTCGCAATTATCCAAGATCAGCAGAAACCTGCCGGTTCGCAAGTGCTCGGTGATGGAGGTCATGAGGAAGCGGTCGGGTTGCTCGCGGATGCCAAGCGTATTGGCAACCATCTGGGGCATCACATTGGGGTCGGATAGGGCGGACAGTTCTATAAAATACACGCCTCCCGGATAGTCATCCAGCAGTGTGGAGGCCACCTCGATGGCGAGGCGGGTCTTGCCACTGCCACCCAGACCCGTGAAGGTCAGGAGGCGCGTCTGGTTCAGGAGGCCCCTGACCTCTGCGATTTCGCGTTCGCGCCCGATGAAGCTTGTGAGTTGAGCTGGTAGGTTGTTAGGCGAGGCCATGTAAAACCTCCTTCTGCTGCGGGCGATCGCGAATCCTCGCCCGCGGCAGATAAGAAAAGCGACAAGGGACAACGGCAGGTCAGGTTATAGGTATATACAGCGTACATTGTGCAAGGGGGAGGGGCCGGGGCAGGTCCGGCAGGGCCAAGCCAAGCCATCCCCACTGCCCACCGTTGATGAGCGCCAGCTCTGCCATACAGCATATCTACAGCATATCTTATGTACATCAAGGGTGATAAAAGGGGAGGAGTCCGCTAACGATTATAACATAACACGAGCCTTCACACCAATCTCTGGCGGCCTTTGGTTCTGGCAACAATCGGGGCCGTCAGTCGTCAGTAGTTAGAGGCAACCACCAAGATACAAGAGCACCAAGGGCCACCAGAGGTGTTATGGTATATCATGACGCTTTTAGTCGCTCCCATGGAGCCTGCGGGCGAGACCCAACCCCCTAAGCCTGTTATAATACCAATACCAAACATAAAGTGCTGGATCGTGTGGTCCCTCCCCTGTTTGCTCCCCGCCCGATGGCTAAGGGGGAATCAAGGGAGGGCAGGATACAAAGGAGGGTACAGACGAGATGGAGACGATGATGACTCTACGCGCTCCTCGCGGCACGACCATCACCTGCAAAGGTTGGCTGCAAGAAGCCGCCCTCAGGATGCTCATGAACAACCTCGACCCTGAGGTGGCCGAGCGCCCGCAGGACCTCGTGGTGTACGGGGGCAGTGGCAAGGCGGCCCGCAACTGGCCCTCTCTGCTCAAGATTATGGAGTGCCTGCGCGAGCTTGAGAACGACGAGACCTTGCTGGTGCAGAGCGGCAAGCCGGTGGGCGTCTTCCGCACGCACCCCGACGCGCCCCGGGTACTGCTGGCCAACTCCAACCTCGTGCCCGCGTGGGCCACGCGCGAGGTGTTCTCCAGATTAGAGGCGCAGGGCCTGATTATGTACGGGCAGATGACCGCCGGAAGCTGGATATACATCGGCTCGCAGGGCATTTTGCAGGGCACCTATGAGACCTTTGCACAGGCCGCCCGTAAGCACTACGGCCCCGATGCGGACCTCACCGGCAGGCTGGTGCTCAGCGCGGGGTTGGGGGGCATGGGGGGCGCACAGCCCCTTGCAGTCACCATGAACAACGGCGTTACTATCATCGTGGAAGTGGACCCTGCCCGCATCCAACGCCGCCTGCAAACCGGCTACCTCGACACCTCCACCGACAGCGTGGACGACGCGCTGGCGCTGGCTGATGCGGCCATCAAAGAGCGTCGGCCCCTGTCCATCGGCCTTCTGGGCAACGCCGCCGCCGTCTACCCCGAGATGGTGCGCCGGGGCCGGGTGCCCGACATGGTCACCGACCAGACCGCGGCCCACGACCCCCTCAACGGCTATGTGCCGTTGGGCCTCGATGTAGGGCAGGCCGCCGAACTGCGCAGGCGCGACCCCGACGAGTACGTGCGTCGCGCCCTCGAATCCATGGCGGTGCATGTACGTGCCATGTTGGACCTGCAGCGCATGGGCGCGGTGGTGTTCGACTACGGCAACAACATCCGCCAGCAGGCGTTCAGTCAAGGCGTAACCGATGCCTTCGCCTTTCCGGGCTTCGTGCCCGCCTACATCCGCCCGCTGTTCTGCGTGGGCAAGGGGCCATTCCGTTGGGTGGCCCTGTCGGGCGACCCCAACGACATCTACAAGATTGACGACATGGTGCTGCGCGAGTTCGCCGATGACCCGTCGGTGGTGCGCTGGATCGAGATGGCGCGGCGCAGGGTGAAGTTTCAGGGCCTGCCTGCCCGCATCTGCTGGCTGGGCTACGGCGAGCGGGCGCACTTCGGGCAGGTGGTGAACCATATGGTGCGCCGGGGCGAGATAAGCGCACCCATCGTCATAGGCCGCGACCATCTGGACGGAGGCAGTGTGGCTTCGCCCAACCGAGAAACCGAGGGCATGAAGGACGGCAGTGACGCCATAGCCGACTGGCCCCTGCTCAACGCGCTCATCAACGCGGTGGGCGGGGCCACTTGGGTGTCCATCCACTCAGGAGGGGGCGTGGGCATAGGCTACAGCATTCACGCCGGTCAGGTGATCGTAGCCGACGGCACCGATGGAGCGGCGGCCCGCCTTGAGCGCGTGCTCACCACCGACCCCGGCACCGCCATCATCCGCCACGCTGACGCCGGCTATGACGAGGCCATAGAGGCGGCCAAGCGGTTCGGGGTGAGGGTGCCGATGCTGGAGGGATAACGCCCGGGATAACATAAGGGATAATGCATCCGGGCATGACGGCGGGGTTGCGGAATCTCTGGCACGCGGGATACCGCATGGGATAATGCCCGGGATAACGCACGGGATACCGCATGGGATAATGCCCGGGATAACGCACGGGATACCGCATGG
>DAOTTC010000124.1:0-16336 GCA_034437815.1 Chloroflexia bacterium
CTCCAACGAGATGCAAGAACGGTCGGACACCGACGGTAAGGTGTACACCGTGCAGTACTTCGAGCGGGCGGTGTTCGAATACCACCCTGAAAACGCCGGCACCCCCTATGAGGTGCTGCTGTCGCAGTTAGGCACCTTCCGCTATCAGGCCAAGTACGGGGCAATCGGCGGTGCCCCCGGCGATGCGGACGCAGACGGCTTCTCCGATGAAGCCGACGACTGTCCCAACGAGGCCGAGAACCTGAATAAGATCTTCGACACCGACGGCTGTCCGGACAGCATGGACGACCTGATAGGTTTTGCTGCCTCAGACCTGAACCAGTTCTGGGCGGACATGTTCGCGGATTCGGGGTTGCACTACGAACCGCCCACCGAGCTGGTAGCTTACAACGAGCCGATACGCACGGCCTGCGGGGTGGCGGTGCCCAACAACGCTTTCTATTGCCGCCTGTCGCATGGCATCTACTACCACGAAGACTTCTTGATCGAGCAATTGAACACGGATGGCGACTTCGCACCTGTGGTCATAATAGCCCACGAGTGGGGCCATCTGGTTCAGGCCAATCTGGGTCTGCTGACCGGCGACCGGTTCACCATCGAGAAGGAGCTTGAGGCCGATTGCCTCGCCGGAGTGTGGGCGGCGCACGCCGGCGAGATGGGTTATCTGGAGGAGGGAGACTTGGAAGAAGGGGCCATAGCGCTTTTCAGGGCCGGCGACGACCTTGACACTCCGTGGTTCGACCCGAACGCCCATGGTCAGCCCGAACAACGCGTGCAGGCCTTTATCATAGGTCTGGAGCAGGGGGTAGAAGCCTGCCTTGGCGAATAGCCCCTTAGTGCCCCTAGCTCATACCCATGCAGGATGCTGGGAAAAGGGGAGAGCCGGGGAGGGCTGTGCCCTGCTCTCCCCAAGCCCTTCCCTCCTTTTGTTGCTGGAAGCCGTGCGCGTGCCGCACTTGTCATCCTTGCCGGAAACTGGTATAATAATCGGTGCGGGGGCGTGTAGCTCAGTTGGTTAGAGCGCACGGTTCACATCCGTGAGGTCGCAGGTTCGAGTCCTGCCATGCCCACCAATAGCCGTTAGCCGTCAGGCCCGCAGGGCCTGTTTTTATTTGCCCCGCAACCACGCCAGTGCCGACTCGTGCCAACCTGTCGTCATCCCCGATGCATATTCCAGCAATATGTTGGGGGGAAGGGGAGAGCCATGGAGGGCTGTGCCCTGCTCTCCCCAAGCCCTTCCTCTTGTTGCACACAAAGTGCCATGAAGGAGCACTGGCGAATCAAGAGCCTGTGAAAGGTATACACGCGGCGATCCGGTTTCCACCACTGTGCCATATGGGGTATCATTCTACCATGTCATCAAGGTCCTCAAGCCACAATCACTATCGCTTCCGGCGTGCCGGTGCATTCATGCCTGTGCTGCTGCTCATGCCTCTGATGTTGGGTCTGTGGGGGTGCGACATGAGCGGCCTGCCGGTGACCGCACCCACCCCCATAGCGGCCACGGCAACCCCACAGCCACCGCTCACACCCGACCCGACCGCTACTGCGCCCGGCGGTATGCCCACTGCCACAGCTGTATCCACACCAACTGCCACCGCGAGCGCGACCACCGCACCGCAGGCTACCCCGACGCCGTCGCCGTGGCCATCGGCCACCAACACACGCTTGCCCACCCCAACGCCAACGACAGCTGGCAATGCACCCACACCCACTGCGCGTCCTGTGGAGAGGCGTTCCCCAACGGCCCTGATGCCAACCGCCAAGGCCACTGTGCCTGTGGGCGAACGATCGCCTATGCCCGCCGGGTGGAGCGAGGTGGTGCGTGTGCCGCCGGGCAGGAAGCGCATCGCCCTCACTTTCGATGCCGGGGCTTCGGGAGAGCCGATGCCCCGGATTCTGGCAACGTTACGCGAGCGCGGCGTTCGCCTGACCATGTTCATCACGGGCAAGTTCGCCGAGAAGTACCCCGACCTCGTCAGGCAGGCGGCGGCGGACGGCCACGAGATAGCCAACCACACCTATTCACACCCAGACATGCGCAAGCTCAGCGATGAGGAGATAGCGGGCGAGCTGCGGCGAGCCGACGCGGTGATCAGCGCGCTGACGGGCCGCACTACTAAGCCCTACTGGCGAGCGCCCTTCGGGGCGCGGGACAACAGGGTGCTGAGCGTGGCCGCTGCGGAAGGCTACCGCTCGATCTACTGGACACTGGATTCGCTGGATTCGGTGGGTCAGCCCAAGACGCCCGATTTTATATTCGATAGGGTCACCAATACCCCCGGCGTCAATCTAGATGGGGCTATCATCTTGCAGCATCTTGGATCGGACCCTTCTGCCGATGCCCTGCCGCGCATTCTGGACCGCTTGGCTGAGATGGGCCTGACACCGGTCACTATCTCGGAGTTGCTGTCGCCCTGAAGCCGGGGACGAGGCGAATGCAGCAGGTTACAACAAGTTGCAATAGGCTGCCGGGGGTGCGCGCGGTACGCTCAATTTGGAGAGCAAGAATCGGATAGTTATGCTCTGGCAAACGCCTTATGATAAGAGCAGGCTCTTATCAGGGATGCGGGGGAGCACCCCTGCCAGCGGGTACCCTCTGGGTGCGGGGGTCTGAGGTGTCCCCAGTCCCCCACTCCCCTACTCGTCTTCTCATCCCAATTTATAGCCTTCCTATGGAGGAATAGTATTAGCTGTAGATGGAGTGCGGGCGGGACGCGCGCAAACGGCCCGAGGTCCAAGTTGGATTGGGTATGGGTGCAGAGCGCCCACGCTCTGCGAACCAGCATTGTTGAAGCGAGGATACGCGCCATGAGCGAAGAAGAGAGATGGCAGGTCGTGCTGTGCAGGGATGCGCAGTACGATGGCAGTTTTGTGTACGCAGTACGCTCCACCGGCGTGTACTGCCGCCCATCATGCCCATCGAAGCGGCCCCGGCGCGAGCAGGTGGTGTTTTTCACGATGCCGCAGGCGGCGGAGCAGGCTGGCTATCACCCATGCAAACGGTGCAATCCATCAGGGGCCTCGCGCGCCGTGGAGCCGGAGGTGGAACTGGCACGCAGCGTGTGCAAGTTGATAGAAGAGCGCCTTGATGAAGCAGGCCGATACACACTGGCCGAACTGGGCGAGCGGGTGGGGGTCAGCCCATTCCACCTGCAACGGGTATTCAAGCGGGTGATGGGTGTCAGTCCACGTCAGTACACAGAAATCCGACGTTTAGAGCGGCTGAAAATCGGGCTTAAGAACGGTGACAGCGTAACTAAAGCAATGTATGATGCAGGATATACAGCGGCCAGCCGCCTGTATGAGCGCGCGCAGGCGGCGCTAGGCATGACCCCGGCAACATACCGGCGCGGGGCACCTGATATGAGCATAGGCTACACAATCGTAGACTGCCCGCTCGGCAAGTTGCTGGTGGCGGCCACGGAGCGCGGGGTGTGCGCCGTCAGTCTGGGGGATTCCGACGCCGAGCTTGAAGAGGCGCTGAAGAAAGAGTATCCCGCTGCTGCCATACAGCGCGATGACGCAGGCCTCGGCGAGTGGGTCCAACTTCTACTGGATTATCTGACCGGGCATGGTCGACAGGCGCCAGCGCGGCCGGACCTGCCGCTGGACGTGCAGGCCACTGCCTTTCAATGGCAGGTGTGGCGGCAGCTTCAAACCATCCCCTATGGTAGCACGCGCTCTTACGCCGAGATCGCGCGAGCACTCGGTCGGCCGGGCGCCGCGAGGGCGGTGGCGCGAGCCTGTGCCGCCAACCGTGTGGCGCTGGCAATCCCCTGCCACCGGGTGATCAGAGAGGACGGAGGTCTCGGCGGGTACCGCTGGGGTCGGGAACGCAAGCGAGCACTGCTGGAGCAGGAGCGCGCGGCGACCCATGAGGGACTATGAGCCGGCATGGGGGTGGCAGGTGGCAGATAGCAGGTGACAGGTAGGGTCACGGGAACGAGAGAAGTAGGAGAACGACCGCATCAATGAGTACTGCATGCCAGATACAAGAGGTTCGGGAAGAGGGCCGAAGCAGGCTTACCGAACGCTTGAAAGAGGGGTTCGGTAAGCCTGTTCGCGAGCATCTAGGCATTATATTGGCCTTGCTGGCGGTATATACGATCTGGGGTTCGACTTATCTGGCGATTCGTGTGGCGGTGCTGGGTGGGTTTCCGCCATTCCTGATGGCCGGGGTGCGTTTCATAATTGCGGGCGTGGGGCTGTATGTTTTCCTGCGGCTGCGCGGCTACCCAAACCCCACGCGGCGGCAGTGGGCGGGTGCGGCCATGGTGGGCTGTCTGTTGCTGGTGGGGGGCAACGGCGGGGTGAGCTTTGCCGAACAATGGGTGGCATCAGGCCTCGCCGCAGTGTGGATCGCTATGACGCCGATCTGGGCGGCGCTGTTTGCCGGGTTGCTTGGTCGGTGGCCGGGCAAGGTGGAGTGGACGGGGTTGGTGCTGGGTATTGCCGGGGTGGGGTTGCTGAACCTCGAAAGCGATTTTCAGGCCGCCCCTATAGGGGCTGTCGCCCTGACCATCGCTACCATCAGCTGGGCGTTCGGTTCGGTGTGGAGCCACAAGGTGGCTCTACCTTCAGGGCTGATGGCGAGCGCAGCCGAGATGTTGGTGGGAGGGGTAGTGTTGTTCGCGCTGAGCGTGGCAAGCGGGGAACGGCTCAACCAGATGCCGAGCGGGCAAGCCTTGGCGGCGCTGGGCTACCTGATAGTCTTTGGCTCGATAGTGGGGTTCAGCGCATATCTTTATCTGCTGAAGCGTGTGCGTCCCTCTCTTGCCACGAGCTATGCTTATGTTAACCCTATAGTGGCGGTGATGCTGGGCGTGGTGCTGTTGGGCGAGCACATATCGCCGGCAGGCATGGCGGCCACACTGATCATCGTGGCGGCGGTGGCGCTGGTGGCGCTGGCACGCATGCGGACAACCAATGTAAGCCCAAAGACCACATGACCAAACAACTGCCGGCCCATGAGCACCGTTATATGACCTTACTGACCCCCTGACTCGGACTCGATGACTGGTGACCGCGCACACAGGTTCGCAGGTTGGCCGGCAGTAGCGGCCAGCCTCGCGCTGGCCGTGTTGCAATTGCTTGTATTCGCCCCCCACATAATGAAGGGGCGCGCGGTTGAGTTTCTGTGGGCGGGTACCGCAGGCCCTGTGTACCGGGCAGACGGACTGGCGCTGACGCTCGGTGTAGTGTGGGCGCTGGCTGGCGCTTTGGCCGCGGCCGCGGGGCAAGGGCACGTGGAGATGGCACCCGACAGGGCTACGATGCGCCATCAGGGCCGGGTGGTCCTCATGTGTGTGGGGCTAATCAGCATGGCCTATGCGCGGCAGCCAATGGCGTTTTTTGCGGGGTGGGAAGTTGCCGGGCTGGCGCTGTGGCTGGCCGCAGGCAGGCGGGGGCTGGCGCAGGCGCCGGTGGTGCATGCACCCGGAGCGCTCCTGCTGGTGATGGTAGTCGGAGGCCTGATACCGCCTTTCGCCCCACCCGCCGGCGGGATCGCTCAGCCATGGCCCACGGCAGTGGCGGTGGCTATGGGTCTGATCGTGTTGATGCGCTCAGGTATCTGGCCCTTCGACGGGTGGGTGCGTGCGGTCGTCGACGATGGCCGGCGAGGCGGACCGGGGGCCGGCATGCTCACCGGCATTTACGTTATGGCCGCGCCTTGCTTGCCGGCCAAGGCCTTGGTGGCCGCGCCATGGGACCTGTTGGGTACGTGGGTGCTGGCGCTGGTCGGCATGGCCGGGTTGTTCGGCCTGTCACTAAACGTCGTGGGTCTAAGGGGCCATGCGCGCTTGGGCAAGTTCTCTGTGCTTGCCGGGCTGGCGGCGGGGGCGGTTGTGGGGTTTGGGCTGGCCCCGGGATCGGCGCTAGCAGGAGCGGGGGCGGTTATGCTGGTACTGGCGGGCACAGTGTGGGCGGCGGCGCCATCTGCCCCAAGAGCGTTGGGCTTTGGGGGAGCGCTGGCCGGCATGTGGCTGGTTTCGCAGGGCGCGCTGGACCTGCGCTACGGGCTGGTGGGGGCCGCGCTGGTGCCCATGTTGGCATTGGTCATGTTGGCCGCTGGTCGCCGGGATGTGCAACAGGCACCCGGCAAACCCCACATGGGCACCGCCTCCGGCTACGCTTATGCGCTGGCTATAGTAGCTATAGCAGGGCTGACCCTCATGGCAGTCTACCCGCAAGCGGTGATGGAACTGGCCGCGCGGCCTGCGGTGCAGGCAATGGCCGGCGGGGTAGGCGCGCTGACCGCTGTGGAAGTGGACCGAGGGTTGGGCCTGCTGGTGAGGTCGTCCCAGCAGGTGGTGCTGGCGGCACTGCCTGCCAGCGGTATGGCGGTTGCGGTGTTGCTGGCGACGGTAGCACTGTACTGGCTGAGGCGGGTGGCCGCCCGCTTCATGGTTGGCCCACACTCCGACGGCCCCTTTGTGAGGAAGGCACGGAAGTGACCCCAGAGCTGGCGACCTTCTCTGACTGGACGCTTGCGGTCTTGTTCCGCCTGTTCGTGTACCCGGGCGGGGTGGGGGTGTTGGCCGCGGTGGTGACCTTCGGGCCGTCGGTGGGCACGCTGCGCCTCGGCCGTGGCACGGCGGGGCTGACACGGGTGCGGCTGGCGCAGGCCCCCCTGCTGCCTGTGGCAACCGGGTGGGCGGCGCTGGCCCTGCTACCCCTGCCGGGCGCTCCGCCACTGCCCTTCCCAGTTGATGTGCTGGCCCTCAGCGGCCTGACAATGGTGTGTCTGCTGTTGGATGAGCACCTCAGGCGGGCACCTGCCCCAGATCACGCCCGTTTCGCACACATAGAGGTAGCCATGGCGCTTGCGGTGCTGGCGCCGGCAGCGGGCGGGGAGGGGTTGTTGGGGGGCTATGCCGCCCATACGCCCGCGGGGTGGCTGGCTCTGGCCGCAGTGCTGGTGGGGTTGACATGCCTGTGGTCTCTTGAGGTGGGGTGTCTGGCCGATGGGGTGCGGTGGCTGGTGTGGCTGGGACTTGGCGCGGCCCCTCTATGGACGGTGTGGGCGCGGCACACACCGGCGCCGACGGGTCCGGCGGGTATGGTGTGGACGGGCCTTGTATATGCGGTAGCAATCGGGCTGGCCGCAGGCGCGGGACGGCTGGTGGCCGCAACGCAGCGAGGCGCACCAGCGGACAGGCCCATGTGGCCCCCACGATTGGCCGGGTTGGCGTGGGGGCTGGCGGCCGGCTCACTGCTGGCCGCTCTGCTCGGTTACTGAATAAATGCCCCTCTCCCAAAGTGGAGAGGGGCATTTATTCACTGCTCGCTCTCACCATTCTCCCCCATGAGGGGGACCATATCTCATGGGGGAGAATGGCTCAGGACGGACACGAGGTCACGCTTACCTGTTGGTATTCAGATACTGAATTGCGCGGTCGAGTTGCGGGTCTTTATCTTCCTGATAGTCTTTTTCGGTGAGCACGACCACGATGTCAGGGGTCAATCCCCGGTCGGTGAGGCTGGGGGTGAGGGGGCGGGCCTGTGCGGTGGCGGTGGCCTGAGCAGGCGGCACCGACACGTTGGGCGTGGGTGTGAAAGTGGGCAGAGGCGGGGGCGTGCCGCCGGGACCGACTGTGGGCGTAGGTCGGGGGTTGATGTCACGTTTCTTCGGTGTCAGCCAGTGAGCGAAGGTGATGCGGGCGCTGGAGCCATCGTCCCATTCGTGCACATGCTGCTCGGTGCCTTTGCCGAACGTTTGCTCACCTATGAGCTTGGCCCTGCCATAGTCTTGCAACGCACCAGCCACCAATTCAGAAGCCGAGGCTGTACCGCCGTTCACCAGCACCACCAGCGGGATATCATACGCCTTGGGGCCGTCGGCGATGACGTACTGGGGTCGGTCGTCGGAGCCGTCGGCCTTGCGTGACTCGTAGAAGGCAATGGAGCCTTCGGGCAAGAAGCGCCCCAGCATGGCTTGGGCAGCTACTACCCAGCCCCCACCGTTGTTGCGCAGGTCGAGGATGATGCCTTTTGCCTTCTTATCGAGTGCCTGTTGCAGGGCGGCGTCGAACTCGCGCGTGGTCTTATCGCCGAAGATATTCACCTCGATGTGAGCTATGTCCGCGTTGTCGCCTACCCAGTGGAGCAGCACGGCAGGCACTTCAATCCGGGCGCGGGTCAACTCCACGTCGAATATCTGGTCTCCGCGCTTGAGGGTGAGGCGCACTTTAGTGCCGGCCGGCCCACGTATCAGGCTGGCGATCTGGTCGGTGGTCATCTGGGTGATGTCTCGCCCGTCCACGGCGAGAATGATGTCTTTGGCGCGAATACCCGCGCGGTCGGCGGGAGTGTTGGGGATGGGTGCGACCACGGTAGGCAGGTCGTTGCGTTTCTCGAACCACATGCCCACGCCCTCAAAATTGCCCTGCATGGTGGTTTTGACGTTCTCGTTCTCTTTGGGCGTGAGGAAGGTGGTGTAGGGGTCTCCCAGCGACTCCAGCATGCCCTTGGCCGCGCCGTAGATCATCTGCTGGCTATCCACAGGCCGGTAGTAGAACTCTTCCTGCACCGCTTTATAGGTATTCCAGAACGGCTCGAACTGCTCTTCCAGTTCCTTAGGCACATTGGAAGGCTTCTCGATGGAGGCACCCTGATCGCGCTGAGTGGAGGCCGAGTTGTTATTTGCTGGCGTGGTTGTGAGGGGGCGGTTGGCGACGTACATGGTGGCCGCACCCAGCCCGTAAGCGGCGATGGCTATGAGAACGACAAGCAGGATGTTGACAAACGGCCTTCTGGCCTTATGTGCGTCCATTCGATTCTCCTGAGATTTTCGATAGAGTAAAGTTGAGCACGGAACCGGGGAGTGGGACCGGCGTCTCACAACGCCCACATGCGGGACCGGCCTCGGCCCGGCACGCACGGCCTGACCTTATCGGGCGGCCATCGCGCCACCAAGTCGTCAGAATTGCCACGTTCGTCCGACCTTTGGCGTGCAGCCCCCTGTAGCGACTTGACTTGATAGGTGGCAACACCAAGGGTGGGGGTTATGGCGCTGGTGCGGTCGTGACGTCATGCCGGAGCTATATCAGTGTAATTATACGCTACAGGGCGGACAAAGAACAAACCGCCTTCTCGATTGGTTCTACCAACAATGGGGATTGACAGCAGGCTCCGCCCCCCTGTCCGGGGGCATGAGGATACAAGTGTCCCCCGGCCGTTTACTCTCCCCTTGCGAGGCAGGTCTCAGCCCCGGCTCTTGGTGGAACGGTGCTCGTGTGCTTGACACATTAAGCCGGCTTCTTTATAGTGGGTGCGGCCACGGGCGAGACTGCCCATCCACTGCAACGGCACTTTCGCTCGGAACGCCGCGAGCATAGCGCCTGCAAAACCGGCCAAAAGTCCTATATAATATTGCTTGCCGATGAGGCGCCCACCGTAATGAGCGAAGCCATCCGACAACCCGAACCACAGGTGCTCACCCCGCCTGTCGCGTCACCTGCTGCTCCTGCGGACACCCCGTTGCTGGAGGAAGGGCAGGTCTCGATTGATGGCGTCAACGTCCGCTACGTGCGGGGTGGGCGAGGCCAGAGAGTGCTGTTGCTGCACGGCTGGGGGGGTAGCACGGCCTCATGGGGGCCGGTGCTGGACGACCTGCTGAACCGCGGATACGAGGTGCTGGCCGTAGATTTCCCGGGGTTCGGCGGCAGTGATCTGCCCCCGCGGCCGTGGGGTGTGCCGGACTACGCCCACAACCTGCGCCAACTGCTCTTGCAGACCGGTTTCTACCCGGCCCATGTGATAGCCCACTCGTTCGGCGGGCGGGTGGCTCTGGTGTTGGCTGCCTGCTGGCCGGAACTGGTGCGCCGCATGGTGCTGGTGGCCGGCGCGGGCATACGTCTGCAATCGCCCAGAGTGCGCCTGATCAGGGCCTTGACCAAAGCCCTCAAAGCCGTCTTCAGCATCCCCGGCCTGTCTCTGTTCAAGGGCCGGGTGCAGGAAGCGCTCAACAGGCGCTTTGCCTCCTCTGACTATTTGCAGGCGGGTGAGTTGCGGCCCACTTTCGCCAGAGTGGTCGGCCAAGACCTGCGTGAGTATGCAGCCCGCGTCAGGGCCTCCACCTTGCTCATCTGGGGCGAACTGGACACCGAAACCCCGCTGGCGCAGGCCAAGGTGCTCGAATCCCTCATCGAAGACAGCGGGTTGGTGGTATTGCCGGGGGCAGGGCATTTCTGCTATCTGGAGCGGTTTCCGGCCTTCTCGCGCATTGTGGCCGAGTTCCTGAAGGATTAGCCGTCTATCAGCACACTGCCGACAGATATAGACTATAGGGTTTTGAACCATGCTTCCATTGCTGGCTATATGTGTTGTTTGGGTGGTGCTGGCATTTCGCATGAGCCAGCGTTTTCTGCAATACTTCCAGATCGAAGAGTACGATAATGGCCGGTTCTTGCGATGGTTCTTCAGCAACTTCTGGCTGTTGATCGACCGGCCATTTGTGTTTTTGCCGGCTGTGCTGTTAGGGGGTGGGGTGGCGCTGATGATGGTGCCGGGTGGCGCCACCTCGCAGGAGGCGCGCTGGGCGCAGGCCGTGCTGTGGGTGGCGGCTGGGGTGTATCTGGCCGCCACGAAATGGCGCCGCTCTACCCCGGCCAAGAAGCCTCTGGTGTACACGGCACGCGCCAAACGCATACTGGCCGTGAGCTTTCTGCTTCAACTGGTGCCGCCGGTGCTCGCTCTGACGCTCGTGAGCGGGTACCTTCCTTACCCGTCGGCACAGGACCTGATGCGGGTGGCCCGTGCCGAGGACGTGCCGGTCACCGGGTTGGCTTGCGCCTTGGCCGCACTGCTGGCCCCCATCTCGCTGGTGTTGTCCAATATGCTGCTCTTCCCGGTTGAAGAACTGCTGAGGCAGAGATATATCTCCATGGCGCGCGCTAAATTGCGCTCAGGGCATACCACCGTCATCGGCATTACCGGCAGTTACGGCAAGACCAGCACCAAAGACATCCTCACCCATCTGCTGAACACGCGCTACCGGGTGTCCAAGACACCCAAAAGCTTCAACACCCTCATGGGTATATGCAAGTCCATCAACGACGGCGATCTGAGGCCGGGCGACGAGTATTTCGTGGCCGAGCTGGGCGCGTACATCCCCGGTGAGATCAGGCGGCTGGCCGCACTGCTCAGGCCCTCGGTGGGCATACTCACTGCGGTGGGACCCCAGCATCTGGAGCGCTTCAAAACCATCGAAAACGTGGCCCGCGCCAAATATGAGCTGATCGAGGCGCTGCCACCCAACGGACTGGCCGTGTTCAACGCCGACAACGATATATGCTACGAGCTCGCCGCTCGCACCCACCACGTGCCCGTAGCCCTGTACGGCTTCGAGAAGCAGGTGGACGATTCCGCCGCCGCACTCAGGTTGCGGGCCGAAGATGTGCGCATCACCAGCGAAGGCCTCTGCTTCACCGTGGTACGGCTCGACACGCAGGAGAGAGTGCCCGTGCGCACCCGCCTGTTGGGCAGGCATCAGGTGTCCAACATCTTGGCCGCTTCTACTGTGGCGCTGTGGGCCGGCCTGTCGCTCAACGATATCGCCGCCGCCATCGCCACCATACCGCCCACGCCCCACCGTCTGGAGCTCAAGCGGGGTGCGGGCGGCATCACTATATTGGACGATGCTTATAATTCCAATCCGACCGGGGCCAGAAACGCCCTTGAAATATTGTCCGAATTCAAGGACGGCAAGCGCATACTGGTCACCCCCGGCTTCGTGGAATTGGGCGAGCTTGAGCCTGTGGAGAACGAACGGCTGGGCACCTATGCGGCCCAAGCCTGCGACGTGGCGATTCTGGTGGGTCGAGGCCGCACCGAGCCTATACGCTTGGGCCTCGAACGGGCCGGGTTCCCCTCCGATAGCATTATTCAGGTGCCCAACCTCTCCGAGGCAATCGCCAAGCTCCGCGCCGTGGCCGCTCCGGGCGATACGGTGCTGCTGCTCAACGACCTCCCTGATACATATGAGTTGTGACCCTGCGGCCAACCGGATTCGGGCCGAGAAGATGGATAGGACATCGGAAAAGCATGGCAAACCCGGTAATTATGCCCAATCATCATAACGAGGCTGTGAAATGGGAGCACCGGGATATGATTACGTGGGAGCACGGGCGGGACGCGCGGCGGCCCCGCAAAAGAGGGGGTTTGGGGAGGGCATAGCCTTCCCCGGCCTTCCCTTCCCCAACATCCTGATAACTCTACGGTAGGTGAGTATCCATGCAATCAACGAAAAAACGGGTGGCGGTTATATACGGCAGTCGTTCCGTGGAGCATGAGGTGTCTATCATCACCGCCTTACAGGTGATGGCGGCGCTCGACAAGCACAAGTACGAAGTCATCCCGGTGTACATCACCAGAGACGGCGCGTGGTACACCGGACCCGAATTGTTCACGGGCAGTCCTTCCGCGGACATCAGAGCGCACGACCGGTTGATAAGGTCCAACTCGGTGGTCAGCACAGTAGCCCTGCCCCCCGACCCGCGTATTGGTGGTCTGGTCTCACCACCGGTGAGCGGCATGATGACCCGCACAAAGGTGATACCCATAGACGTGATCGTTCCGGTGCTACACGGTACCCATGGGGAGGACGGTACCCTGCAGGGCTTGCTGGAACTGGCCGATATACCATACGTGGGCGCGGGGGTGGTCGGGTCGGCGGTGGGCATGGACAAAATAATCGCCAAAGGAGTGCTGCGCGAGGCCGGGCTGAGCGTGGTAGATTACGTGTGGTTCACCCGCCGACAGTGGGAGCAGGACCCGGACGGCATCGTCGAGCGCATCACCGGCCAATTGTCACTGCCCGTGTTTGTCAAGCCTGCCAACCTAGGCTCCAGCATAGGCATCGGCAAGGCCACCCACCAAGACGAGCTACGCGAGGCCATAGCGGTGGCCGCCACCTATGACCATCGCATTCTTGTGGAGCGCGCCGTTGAGCAGGCAATGGAGATCAATTGCTCGGTGATAGGCAACGACGACCCCATCCCTTCGGTGTGCGAACAGCCTGTATCATGGCAGCGCTTCCTGACGTACGACGAAAAGTACATGCGTGCCGCCGAGGCCGGCATGAAGGGGGCTGACAGGCGCCTCCCCGCGCCCATTCCCGAAGAGCTGACCAAACAGATCCAGCATATGGCCGTGACCGCATTCAAGGCCATCAACTGCCGGGGCATCGCAAGGGTAGACTTCCTCGTGGATCAAGCGCAAAACCAAGTGTATATCAACGAGCTTAACACCCTCCCCGGCTCCTACGCCTTTTACCTGTGGTCGGCTACAGGCATCAAACCCGCCGAACTGATGGACCGCCTTATCCAGTGGGCTATCGAAGCCCATGCCGAAAAGCGCCGCACCACCTATTCCTACATCAGCGGCGTGCTGGAGAAGGCGGCCACTTCACCGGGCATCAAAAAATAGCCGATCCGCCTGCAAGCAATAGGAGGGCTTTGTCTGGTAGAATCAGCACTGCACGTCTGTAGCAAGCATAGCGAACGCGAAGGAGAACAAAAATGCCGCAATCCCCCACCTCTGGTGTACACATGCCCGTACTCGCACGTATTCTAGCCCTGCCCATGCTAATGCTGGCGGCTATCGCCGCACTGCTCATCGCCTTCGCCGCCGTCCCCGCCGGCAAAGCGGCGAGCGCAGCGCATGCAGTGCCCGCCGTACCTACCATCCCCACGGGCCTCGAAGACCCGCCGCCCGGCGCTGTCGTGCAGACCGTAACCTCCAATCTGGGTACCGCGGTGGACCTTGCCTTCGACCCCTCTGACCCCTCGCGCCTGTTCTACACCGAGAAGACCACCGGGCGCGTATGGCTGATCGTCAACGGAGTCAGGCAGGCCACACCCGTGATCACCTTCACCGTGAGCACTTCCAGCGAGCGCGGCCTGCTGGGCATCGCCATGGACCCTTCCTTCGGGGTTAGCAACCGCTACATTTATGTGTACTACACCTCGCCCGATGCCAGCCAATGCCCCGGCTTCAACGCTGAAAACCGTGTAGCCCGCTTCGAAGAGAACAACGGCGTAGGCTCCAACCCCGTAATCATTTTCAGGTCGTGCCAGTCTGCGGGCAACCACAACGGGGGCATCATCCGGTTCGGCCCCGACGGCAAGCTGTACATCAGCGTGGGCGACAACGCCACCGCCGCTAACTCGCAGAACGTGCAGGTCACGCAGGGCAAGATACACCGCATCAACCCCGACGGCTCCATCCCATCGGACAATCCGGTGTTCACGCAGACCGGCGCCCTGCCCTCTCTGTATGCCATTGGCCTGCGCAACACCTTCGGCCTGACTTTCGACCCGCCGGACACGCAGGCCCCATGGCGTCTGTTCGCCAGCGAGAACGGCCCCGGTTGTGATGACGAGATGAACCGCATCGAGCCGGGCTTCAACTACGGCTGGCGGGCCAGCTACCCGTGCGATGACGCCAACGGCCCCGACATCACCTACAACTCCATCCCACCACTGTGGTACCAGCCAAGTGGCTCCTGCTGTGTGGCACCCACCGGCCTAACCGTGTACACCGGCTCCAACATACCGCAGTGGCAGAACCACCTGTTCATGTGCAGTTACAACGATGGTGCCCTGCGCCACTTCTACCTGACCTCGGACCGGCAGTGGGCCACGTCGGTGAACAGGGTGAGCGGGGTGACATGCAATATGGGTGTGTGGACCGGGCCTGATGGCAACCTGTACTACTTACAGGGCGGGGGCTATAACAACGCCACGCTGATGCGCATCGTGGGCACGGGCGGGGCAACCCCCTCCCCATCAGCCACCAACACCCCCACCAATACCCCTACTCCTACGCGCACTGCCACCAATACCCCACCGCCACCTACTTCTACGGGCACAGGCACGCCTGCGGCCTCGCCTACCGCTACACCTCCGTGCCCCTCGGGGTGGGCCATAGTGAACAGCCCTAACCCCGGGGCAACTCGCACGGCTACCCCTGCCGACACCAACGTCAATGGCGTGGCGGCGGCCTCGGCCAACGACGTGTGGGCCGTGGGCGAGTACGGCCCCTTCCCCTTCAACTCGATGACCCTGCACTGGGACGGGTCAAGCTGGACACACGTGCCCAGCCCTAACGCGGGCACCAGCACCAACCGCCTGCAAGACGTGGCCGTGATAGCCCCCAACGACGTGTGGGCCGTGGGCTTCTACTTTAATGCGTCCGGCCAGCCCTCTCGCACCCTGACCATGCACTGGGACGGGGTGCAGTGGACCATAGTGCCCAGCCCCAACCGACAGGAAGGGGTGGCGTTCAACTACCTGAACGGCGTGGCCGGCACAGCCTCCAACGACGTGTGGGCCGTAGGCTCCAGCTCCGCCGCCGGCAGTCCGGCCAGCTCGCTGACCATGCACTGGGACGGGGTGCAGTGGACCATAGTGGACAGCCCCAACCCGGTGACGGGTAGTAACGCCCTCAGCAGTGTGGTCATGCGCTCCTCCACCGAAGTGTACGCGGTGGGCGGTTCGCAGGAATCGCTGGCCCTGCGCTGGAACGGCACGCAGTGGGTGCACATACCCACCCCTAATCCTTACCCAAGCGGCTCCAATCCGCTGGCCGATGTGGATATCACGCCCGGTGGGGACGTGTGGGCGGTGGGCTATACGGCCCCCGACTTCAATAATTTCTTCACATTCGTGCTTCGCAACTGGCAGCAGGTGCCCAGCCCCAATCCCCCCATGAACAACAATGTGCTCACCTCGGTGAGCGTGGTATCGGACAACGATATCTGGGCGGTGGGCCACTACCAGAGTCCCAACACAGGCCGGTATGAGACGTTCACCATCCACTGGGACGGCACATCGTGGAGCATCGTGCCCAGCCCCACCCCACCGACCAACGTGGTGCTGTATGGATCGGACGCCGTGGCTGGCAACGACGTGTGGGCTGTGGGCTTCACCGTGCCAACCCGCCCAGACTACGCCCGGAGCGTCATCCTGCGCTACACAGGCGACCCATGTGCTACCCCTACTATTACGCCCATGCCCTCCCCTACCGCCACCATCACCGCCATGCCCACCCGCACCCCTACCGCTATCCCCGGCACGCCCACTGCTACCCCCACCGCCTGCACCGTCGCCTTTACAGACGTGCCGCCCGACCATCCATTCTATCCATTTGTGCGATGTCTCGCGTGCCGGGGCATCATCGGTGGGTACGCGGACGGCACCTTCCGCCCGTACAACCCCACCACACGAGGGCAGATGGCCAAGATCGTGTCCAATGCCGCGGGCTTCTCCGACCCCATCCCCTCCAACCGACAGACCTTCTCCGATGTGCCACCCGGCCACACCTTCTGGGT
>DAOTTC010000125.1:0-3467 GCA_034437815.1 Chloroflexia bacterium
CATGCGGCTTTGTGCCGCTATTCGGTTGTCAAACCTATGTCAAACCTGTGGCTTAAACTCTACCACACCCTGCGTCGCCTGTCAAGGGTGTAGCTGTTGACTTGGGGGAAAAGGGAGGGGCTTGGGGAGAGCACAGCCCTCCCCGGCCTTCCCCCGGTCTTCCATGTTTGCAAGCCAATTCGGCCCATTGGCGGCAAACCGGCGATAAGCGGGTGGGCGGGGTTTGTCTAACCGCCGAAATCTCCACCTACGTCGCCTATGTCGCCGCCGATGTCACCAAAATCCCCGAAACTAACGTCGCCATAGCCGGCATCGCCTGCTTCGTAACCGCCATAATCGCCGCCGTAACTATCGTAGCCACCATACTCTGTGCTCTGATCATAGGTGCCTTCGGTGCCTTCCGGCTGTTGAACGTCGGCCCCTGCCTCGGCCGGCAGGCCGGCGTCCCCGTGGTAGCTGTGGTCGAAGAAAGCCTGCGCTATCATGCTGCCCACAACCACCCCGGCCAGACTGCTCAGGAAGCTTCCGGCCATCAGGCCCCCCAGACCGATGCCTGCGCCCATTGTGGAGGGCGCGCTGCTGAACACCCGCTCCAGCGTACCCGGCTGGCGGGCCTCGGCGCGGGTAGCTAACCGTGCCAGCGCCTGTGGGTCTTGCGCGACCGCTTCTTCGTTCACGGCGCGCCGCTCGTATTCCGGAAGCTCTTGGCTCAACATCTGCAACACCATGCGCCGCTGCTCAGGGGTGAGCTTGGCGAAGGCCTCGGCGTGCACTTGCTCTATGATGTCGGGCGGCGCAGTTCGCAACAGGTAAAGATAACGGGCGACTGCCTGCTCGTCGCTCAACTGCTCCTGTCCACCGGGCACGGTCGGCTCATATCGTGCGTAAGGGGGTGGGTACTGCCGCTGTGTCTGATCCCGCTCCTGCCCTTGCCCGCTGGCTTGCCGCCCGGCATAACTGTCGTATCCCGGCGAGTACTGGGGCCGCTGTTGCTCCGGCGGGTTGCTTCGTCCAAAAAGCCGGTCCAGAAATCCCATGGTGGTCCACCTCACTTTCTGAGTTGGCGTTTGACCGGCGCGAGCTTTCCGGTCTTGCGTCTCGCGCCACCTGTATATACTATACGCACGCGATGGTGTTGGGTTACGGCCCAGCTCGGCGCTATCACCAGAGCATGTAGAGCAGTTGGCGTGCCAACTGTCCCAACCGACAAGTTTCGCGGGAAGGTCGCCGGTCTACATGCGGTGAGCCGGGTGGCGCGCTACTGGTGCCGGGGGACCGACATGCGGGCGGGCTACCCACGCCCCGTAAACCGCAGAACTGCCCGGCCAAGACGTTAGCCGTCAAAGTGGAGAAGCTGTTGCAGCGTGGCCGCGAGGGTCTGGAGGCCCGTGGCATACCGGTTGCTTCCCTTGTTCAGGTGGAACGATTGGAAGCGGGACGAGTCATCGGCTCATAATGAGAGGATTGTAAGAATGGGTTTGCTCGCCATTTGCCGGCTCGTGCTGTTGTCGTTGGGGGTGAGTCTGCTGGCGTGCGGGTGCGGGCAGGCCGGTGGGCAGATTCCGTCGCCCACGCCCGCCGGGGTTGGTCCCACGCCCATGGTTGGCACTGCGGTGCCCCCATCTGGCACGGTCCAAAGCCCACCACTGGGGTCCATCACGCCCACCGGGGTGCCGGAGCCGGGTTCGTTGCCGCCCCTTACGCCCGATGCCGGCGGCACCGTCACCGTCACTCTGAACGACCTCAATCGCGTGGTGGAGATGCACGTGGGAGACGCCCTGCAACTGTCGCTCGAAGCGCCCGGATACGATTGGCAGGTGGGGGTGGGCGACCGGCAGATCCTCAGGGAAGAAATTGCCCCCACCGGCGGCAAAGGCCTGTATAGAGCGATAGCCCCCGGCACCACCACACTGCACGCCGAGGGTCTGCTGCCTTGCCACAAGGCCAACCCCCCGTGCGAAGCCCCCACTCGCACGTTCGAAATCACGGTGCACGTGCGCTGACGAGCGGGGCGTGAAACGTATGGCCGGTCACCTGCTTGGTCCGCGGCCCTTGATGTATAATTATGAGCAAAGGCCTGCCGGTGGGCGGGCTATGTGGGTGTGAAGTGAGATGTGCATGTGCATGTGCATGTGCATGATCACTCTTGACTTGCATGCAGTGCAGTGCTCGTGCCGGGGCCTTTGGTCTGTTGCTGAGCTGACGGCTTTACAGGACCCCACGTTTTCGTCAAACTAGCACCAAGGGTAGATAAGGTAAGCAAGAAGTAAGGTGAAGATAGCGCTCGATGCCATGGGTGGGGACCATGCGCCCGCCGAAACGGTGAAGGGCGCGGTGGACGCGGCCCGCGAATACGGCATAGAAGTGGTGTTGGTGGGCAGGCCCGAAGCCATACGGGCCGAGCTTGCAAAGCACGACACCGCTGGCCTGCGCCTGCCTGTCGAGCCTGCGGCCTCGGTCATCCCGATGGACGAGCATCAGCCCTCCACGGCATGGCGGCGCCTGCGCGACTCCTCGCTTACGGTGGCCCTGCAACTGCTTGCCGATGGCAAGGTAGACGCAGTGGTGTCGGCGGGCAATACCGGTGCGGTGGTATCAGGGGGCACCTTCATCCTGAAGCGCATCGAGGGCATAGACCGTCCCGCACTGGGCGTGCCCTTCCCAGCGATGGGGCCGACCGGCAAGGTGTTCCTCGTGGACGTGGGTGCCACGCCCGACGCCAAACCACATTATCTGGTGCAGTGGGCACGCATGGGGGCCGTGTACATGGAGCGCGTGATGGGCGTGCCCAACCCACGCGTGGGCATCGTGTCCAACGGCGAAGAAGAGATAAAAGGCTCCGAATTGGTGCGTGAGACCATACCCCTCCTGCAAAACAGCGGCCTGAACTACGTCGGCCCGGTGGAGGGCAAGGACGTACCAGCGGGGTTGGCCGACGTGGTGGTCACCGACGGGTTCACCGGCAATGTGCTCATCAAGACGGCTGAGGGCGTAGCCAGAATGATACTGGATATAATGCGTGCCGAGCTTACCTCGTCGCTGTTGTCTAAACTGCTGGCGGCGGGCCTGCGCCCGAGTTTCCGGCGCATCGGCAGGCGGCTGGACTACGCCGAGTACGGCGGCTCGCTGGTGATGGGGGTGAATGGCGTGCTCATCAAGCCGCATGGCCGCTCCAACGCAAGGGCCATCAAAAACGCCATCCGGGTGGCCTCAAGCGCCGTGGAGCAGGACATCATCTCCATATTCAGGCAGGTAGGGCAACAGCAGGCGGCGCGGGGTGATGCGGTGCCCTCTACGTCTACGTCGCCTACAGCGCCCGCGGAAGAGGCCGGGGTGTCCGGCCCATGACGCACAGCAGGCCCCCCGACGTGAGCGATGCGATGAAAGTGCTGTCTGTGGTGGGCGCGCGCCCCCAGTTCATCAAAGCCGCACCGGTGAGCCGCGCCCTGCGGCAGGCGGGCGTGCAT
>DAOTTC010000126.1:0-44900 GCA_034437815.1 Chloroflexia bacterium
CTCGGAGTTCCTCACCGCATACACGCCCTACCAGCCGGAGATGAGTCAGGGCATACTCCAGCAGATTTACGAGTTCCAGACGCTGGTGTGCCAGCTCACGGGCATGGACGTAGCCAACGCCTCGATGTACGACGCGGCCACCGCGCTGGGAGAGGCGGCGGTGATGGCCTCTTCCATCACCGGGCGCAAGAAGGTGGTGGTGTCGCCCAAGGCCCACCCCGACCACAAAGCGGTGCTCAGGACCTACGCGGCCAACCACGGCATAGAGGTCGTGGAGCGCGACGCCCACATCAAACACGCATCCGAACTGGGCAGTGACGTAGCCTGTGTGATCGTGCAACAGCCCAACTTCTTGGGCGAACTGCGCGACTTCACCGGCCTTGCAGACAAAGTGCACGAGGCGGGCGCCCTGCTGATCGTGGTGTTCGACCCCATCTCGCTGGCGCTGGTCAAAAGCCCGGGCGAGCTGGACGCCGACATAGCCATAGGCGAGGGGCAGAGCCTCGGCGTGCCCATGTCGTTCGGCGGGCCTTACGTGGGGCTGTTCGCCACCAAAGATAAGTACGTGCGCCAGATGCCGGGCCGGCTGGCGGGCATGACCAGAGACACCGAGGGCCGGCGCGGCTTCGTGCTCACCTTGCAGACCCGCGAACAGCACATCCGGCGCGAGAAGGCCACCTCCAACATCTGCACCAACGAGGCGCTGATCGCGCTGGCCGCCACCGCCTATATGTGCCTGATGGGGCCGCAGGGCTTGAAGCGCGTAGCCCAGATATGCTACCAGCGCAGTCATTATCTGGCTAACCGCCTCACCCGCCTGCCCGGCTATAAGCTGTTGAGCCGCGAACCTTTCTTCAAAGAGTTCGCCGTGCAGACCCCCATCCCCCCGTCTGAGATAAACAAGCGACTTCTCGAGCACAAAATCATCGGCGGACTGGACATCAGTGGCTACCCGGAGGTGGAGGGAGCGGATAACGCGTGGCTGTTGTGCGTCACCGAACTGAACACAAAGGAACAGATGGACAAATTGCTTGCTGTGCTGGAAGGCATGGGGAGGTAGCACTATGACGCTCGGAATAAACCCCGAACCGCTGATATTCGAACTGAGCAGTCCCGGCAGGACGGGCTTTTCCCTGCCCGAAGTGGACATGGACGAGGCCGAGGCCCCGCCGCTGGACCCCGCCCTGCAACGTCAAGAGCTGGACCTGCCCGAAGTGTCCGAGATTGACGTCATGCGCCATTTCGTGCGCCTCAGCCAGAAGAACTACTCGATAGACACCGGCTTCTACCCGCTCGGCTCGTGCACCATGAAGTACAACCCCAAACTGCACGAGGACGTAGCGATCATGCCCGGCTGGGCGCACATCCACCCGCTTCAGCCCGAAGACACCGTGCAGGGGGCCTTGCAGGTGATGTACGAGCTTCAGGAGATGCTGGCGCAGATAACCGGCATGGACGCGGTGACGCTTCAGCCCGCCGCCGGCGCGCACGGCGAGTTCACGGGCATCACCATGATGCGGGCCTACCACAGATCGAGGGGCGATGAGCAGAGGGACATCCTGCTGGTGCCCGACTCGGCGCACGGCACCAACCCGGCCACCGCCGCGCACGCGGGCTTCAAGATGATCAGCCTCAAGTCGGGGTCCAACGGCAGTGTGGATCTGGAAGCGCTCAAATCGGCGCTGAGCGAGCGGGTGGCGGGCATGATGCTCACTGTGCCCAGCACGCTCGGCCTGTTCGAGCCGGACATCCTGAAGATAAGCGAGATGGTGCACGAAGCGGGCGGGCTGATGTACGGGGACGGGGCCAACCTGAACGCGCTGGTGGGCCACATCCGCCCCGGCGACCTTGGCTTCGATGTGATCCACACCAACCTGCACAAGACCTTCACCACACCCCACGGGGGCGGCGGGCCGGGGAGCGGGCCGGTGGCCTGCAAGGCGTTCCTCGCCCCCTTCCTGCCCGACCCCGTGGTTGCCCGGCGCGAGGACGGCACCTATACCTTCGCCCACCCTGAAAAGACCATCGGGCGCATCAAGAACTTCTGGGGCAACTTCGGCATGCACGTGCGCGCCTACACTTACATCAGGCATCTGGGCCTGCGCGGGCTGAGGCGCGTGAGCGAGGACGCCATCATCAACGCCAACTACATACGGGTGAACCTCAAGGACACCTATCACCTGCCCTACGACCGCATATGCATGCACGAGGTGGTGCTGTCGGGCAAGAACATCAAACAGGAGACGGGCATCCGCACCATGGACATCGCCAAGCGCCTGATTGACTACGGCATGCACCCGCCCACCGTGTACTTCCCGCTTATAGTGGAAGAGGCGCTGATGATCGAGCCGACCGAGACCGAGTCTAAAGAGACGCTGGACAGGTTCATCTGGGCCATGAAGGAGATAGCGCGCGAGGCCCGCGAGAACCCCGACATCATCCGCTCGGCCCCACACGTCACGCCGGTGAGCCGTCTGGACGAGGTGACCGCCGCCCGCGAGCCGAACCTGCGCTGGCGTCGCACAGCACAGCCCCGGCCACAGCAGGCACAGGAGCAAGAACAACCGGCGCAGAAACCGCAGGCCAGAGCCGGTTGACGTTGATAGAGTAACCGGTGCAGGTTGGATACTCTATATCGGGAGAGCAGGGGCGCTTTCTTGGCGGTGGGCACCCTCTGAGTACAGGGGGTGCCCCCAATGTATGCATATTCATGCAAGATGTCGGGGAAGGGAAGGCAAGGGAAAGCCGGGGAGGGCTGTGCCCTGCCAAGCCCCTACTTCCTTTATTGCACACAAAGTGCCATGAAGCAGCACCAGCTCTCATAAACCCCCTGTTTTATAGCCCCTCAAAATGTTATAAGAGACCGGCGCCCCGGCTTGGAGGTTTGGAGGTGCAAACCGGTTCGCGCGTCTACCGTGGGTGATACAATCTTTCCCGCGATGTGCAAAACCGGTGGCTCGGAGCCGCCGACGGGGCACCGCGTTTGCATTACTATACATCGGTACATCGGTGAGTGACGCCGAGGCCCCCAACGACCATGAACAGGCTGATTACAGGCAATAGTTGCGCGAAGGGGTGCGTGATGTACGTGGTCATCCTGCTGCTCATCGTCGCGGTGAGCGGCTCGGGCTTGGGCAGCATAGTTTCGCGTCCGGCAGGAGGAGCCGGCACTCAGAGCGACCGACCACAGGCACCAACCCCCATCCCGGCACCAACCATGACGGGCACAGGTACGCAGGCGAACCCAAGTCGGGTGCCGGGCGAGCCTGATCTCGGGACCACTCCCACCGTGACGCCCGCCAACCCACCACCGCAGACCGTGCCGAGCACGTCTACGCTTCGGGAAGACATAAGCGCACAGGTGAGCGGGCCATTCTATATTGTGCAACCGGGGGACACTCTGTGGGGCATCGCACTGCGGTTCGGCACCGATGTGGATGCGTTGAGAGCAACCAACAATTTAGAGGGCAATCTCATCAGGCCGGGGCAGGTGCTTTACCTGCCGCAACTAGCACAGCAACGGCCCTGAGCGGGGCCGGTACGGTATAATAGACATGATGACGCCCGTTGCCAACCGCACCGCCTCTGTTTTTGGCGTATTAAGAAGAAGGTTGCAAAGCTCGCCCACAATTGTGCGCATATTTCCCGCGAATTGTCTGCCCATAGTGATGATGCTGGCCGTATGCCTGACCGCCTGCGATGCAGGAGTGGCGGGCACCGGAGAGCGCGTGCGACTGGCCATCACGCCCGTGCCCACACCCACCAGCACGCCCCCGGCCATGCCCACAGCCGCGCCGGTTACTTATGTGGTCAAGGCTGGAGATACCCTGTGGGATATCGCGAATATGTTCGGGGTAACAGTGGACGATATAGTACGCGCCAACAACATCGCGGACCCAAGCTCGCTGGCCGAGGGTCAAGTGTTGACCATACCAGCCCGTTCGCCCACATCGTCCACACCCACTATGACCCCTACTGCCGGCATAGAGCAGTCCCCTACTGCTGAAGGCACCGCGGCCGTGCCCACCCTGCCACCTGACGTAACCCCACCGCAGGGACCTGATGTGCCTGAGCCGACTGTGGTGCCTACAGCCGCACCATGATAGCCTTCGCCGTGTTTGACTTGACAGGTCTGCAAGTTGTCTGTTATACTGAAGCCACAGGGCCTTCGGGACCAAACAGACTACCCACCGAAGGCCCTCTTTTTGCAAGAATAAGGAGGTGATGCTTATGAGTAATTCGAGTATGAGCATCACCGGTGAGTTAAGCGCCTAGGCGTCACACCGGTGATGCACCGCAACCGCAGACCCCTTGGCACTCAAGCCAAGGGGTCTTTCACTTCCACACACCCCCCCTCCTCCTTGTGAGGAGGGGGGGTGTGTGGTGGCCGCGTGGTTGCTGTACAGCCCACTCCTATGAATGGAGAGGGAATAAGGGGCAGGGGGACGCCTGATGGCACATGTGGTAATCACCGATTGTTATGCTTGACACTTCCCCCGACCGGTGTTATACTGCGTCAGACCTTGACAAGCGAATAGCAGATGTACCACAGAGGTCGCCCGAAGCCCGGATGCGAGGGCGACAATGGGGGAAGACCGGTGAAAGTCCGGCGCTGTCCCGCAGCTGTAATCGCAAGCCTGTAGCTTTTTGAACCACCCGACCACAGGCTTTGCGAAAGCCAGAATGCCCGCCTCTGTGCGACTCCAAACCACTTCGCGAGAAAGGGGGTAGGAGCGATGACCGGGCGATACTCGCCTTGCAGGCCGCCGTAACCACAGCTCACCAGCCCGGCCGGTCATTCGTACAGATATACTCGTACCCATCGAGTATTCCCGAACCCCTGTCGCAACTGACAGGGGTTTTTGTTATCGGTGAGACACCACTGACCGGCACGGACGTGAGCGAACACCCTGCCCCGGCAGGCTATCCATTCCGGGGACCGGCTACTAAACCCTTCATCTCATGTACGGAGGTACGATTATGCGTTTCACATCTGCAATCAGGCGGGTAGCGGCGGCGCTGGCTGTGACGTTGGTGCTGTTGCCGGCGATAGCGCCAGCCGATCGGGTGGACCGTGCCTATGCGGTGCCCGAATTCCCCGACGTGGCGAGCGCGGCGCTCTTGTGGATGAGAGGCCAGCAACAGCAGGATGGTTCGTTCCCCGGCTTCGGGGCAGGCTCCACGGTAGACGCGCTGCTGGCTATCGTGGCCGCCCGGCAAGACCCCGCTTCGTATTCCAGAAACGGTAACACCCCTGTGACCTTCCTCGAGAGCAAAGCCGCTGAAATCGCAAAGACGCCCGGTGGGGCAGGCAAGCTGTTGATCGCGGTGGCGGCGCTGGGCAGGGACGGCAGGGCGTTCGGCGGGGTGAATCTGGTGGATGCCATCACCACAAGCTACAACGCCGACACCGGCCAGTACGGCAAAGACGTGATCGGTCACGCTTTTGCAGTGCTGGGTCTGGAGGCCGCAGGTGAACAAGTGCCCGACAAAGCCACGGCGTTCCTTGCGGGCACGCAGACGCCGGAAGGCGGGTGGGCGTTCTCCGGTGACACCAAAGCGGGCACGGCCGACACCAATACCACGGCTGTGGTGGTGCAGGCGCTGGTAGCAGTGGGCGCGGACAAGAGCAACCCGGACCTGATGAAGAAGGCTGTGAGCTACCTGACCTCGCAACAGAACCCCGATGGGGGCTTCCCATATCAGAAGGGCGGCGAGTTCGGCAGTGAGAGCGACGTGAACTCTACTGCATACGTGGCTCAGGCCATGCTGGCGCTGGGCAACAACACTGTGGCGGGACAGGCACGCAGTTTCATACGCTCTATGCAGAACCCAAGCGGGGCGTTCCGCTGGAAGCCTTCGGAGCCTGCCGACAACGCGGGCGCGACTTATCAGGCTATCCCACCACTGCTGGGGGCCACTATGGTCTCGCCGGTGGGCACTGAACCGGTGTTTGTGCCGGAGGGTTCGCCTCCTGTCTCCCAGCCGGGCATGCCGCGCACAGGCGGGGTCCAACCGGCGGGGTCACCATGGACACCGTGGGGGACACCGTGGGCACCGGCACAGCCAGCGGCCCTGAGCTTGGTCGCGGCTATAGCTGTGGTGGTGCTGGGCATGGGGGTGATGCTGAGGCAAAGAGCCAGACGCTGAAGATGCAGGCTCAGTCTGCCTGAAGCGTGCCCATGGCTTGGCAGACCGAGAGCAGTCGCATGCATGGACAGGCCTTATGTCTGCCCATGCATGCACCGGCTTTATGGTATAGGGCATGGTGCGAGAACTAAGGTACACTCATAATAACCAAGGTCATAAGCCGATACAGTTGCGCGTGCCGGCGCTCGTCGTGCTGACGTTGATGCTGATGCCGGCGTTGATACCGATGCCGGGCAGAACCGAAGCATGGGCCGGTACGCCTCGCGGCTCGCAGGCCCAACAGGGCGTGCATCGCGCGGGCATAGTGGTGCAGTTCGGCGACGGCAGTGCGCGCACTTACTGCATCTCCTTTGCGGGTGACAGCATCAGCGGACTGGACCTGCTGATGAGCACCGGGCTGGAGGTGAAGGCGGAGCACTACGGGGCTATGGGCGCCATGATATGCAAGATCGGGCCGGACGGGTGCGACTACCCGGAACAGCCCTGCGCCTGTCAGTCCTATGGGCCGGGCGGGCTGTACTGGTCTTATCACCACCTGAAGGACGGCAGGTGGGTCAGGTCTTCGGTGGGCGCAAGCACCTACAGGGTGCGCGATGGCGATGTGGACGGCTGGGCATGGAGCAGTGGCTCGCCCCCACCCCTATACACCTTTGAGCAGATATGCGGCCCGGCTCTGCCACCCGCGCCTACTTCCACACACACCAACACGCCCGCGCCTACCAGCACATCTACGCCTGTATCCCCATCTACAGCCACGGCCACGGTTCGGCCCCGGCGTCCCACAACCACGCTTACGCCTGCACCACCTCGCCCGATCCACCCACCCGCGCGCACGAGCACGTCCACGCCCACATTCACGTCTGTGCCTGCGCCCACCAGCACATCTGTGCCCACAGCCGCGTCTCCGCCCGCCACCTCTACACCCACGGCGACGCACACGCTCGCGCTGGACGCCACTCCCACTCCCACTTCCACTCGCGCGGCCGCGCATGTTTCCACCCCGACCACCCCAGCCACCCCAGCCACCCCGGCTTCCACCGGCACCCCCGCCCCCGGTGCCGTGCCCCCGTCTGCCGGCACTGCCGCTGACCGGCAGGCGCTGGCCCGGAGTGTAGCCCTCTCTATAGGCGCGGCCACCTTGCTGGGGCTTGCGCTGTGGGCACTGCTCAGACGCAGGGGACGGTAAACCTATGCATATGGCACGCGACAGCCAACACATTATGGTGGCTAAACACAGCCGGGTCGGCGAGGGCGGCCACAGGCCCCGCGCCCTCATGTCGTGGAGCAGTGGCAAGGACTCGGCTTGGGCACTGCACCGACTCAGGACCGAAGGTGAGGTGGAGGTGGTGGGCCTGCTGACCACTTTCAATGCCGAGTTCGACCGCGTAGCCATGCACGGGGTGCACCGCCGTCTGGTGGAGGCGCAGGCCCGCGCGGTGGGCCTGCCGATGGTGGCCGTGCCCCTGCCATGGCCCTGCTCCAACGAGCAGTACGAGGCAGCTATGCGCAGGAAGCTGGACGAGGCCCGTGCGTCGCTGGGCGTCACCCACGTGGCCTTCGGCGACCTGTTCCTCGAGGACATCCGCGCCTACCGAGAGGAGCGCATGCGCGAAGCCGGATTGACCCCTCTGTTCCCGCTGTGGGGTGAGCCGACCGCTGAACTGGCCCGGCGCATGATAGAGGGCGGGCTGAAAGCTTACGTGGTGTGTGTAGACCCCACCCACCTGCCGGCCACGTTCGCGGGTCGGCAGTTCGACGCTTGCTTGCTGGCCGACCTGCCCGAGGGCGTTGACCCGTGCGGCGAGAAGGGCGAGTTCCACACCTTCGCCTATGATGGCCCTGTGTTCTCCACGCCGGTGAGCGTGTGCGTGGGCCGGGTCGTGGAGAGGGAGGGGTTCGTGTTCGCGGACCTGATCTGACCATGCGCGAGCATACGATTAAGCGATTCCATATGGGTGCGTGGCTGACGTGGGGGGCGGTGGCTATGCTGGCCGTGCTGCTGACGCGCAACCCCTTCTATCTGGGGTTGGCGCTGTGCGCGGTGCTGGTGGTGAACGCTTGGCTCGACCGGTCAGTGGTGGCCGCCGACAGGAGCGCAGACGGCGCAGAGGGCCGCGATGACGGAGGGCCAGACCCGGACCCAGTGCGGCGCGGGCGGGGCGCACTGCTCAGGCTGGTGTTGGGCCTGCTGGTGGTGGTGGCGCTGTTCAAGTGGCTCAGCCTGCATGTGGGGGCCACTGTGCTGTTTCGCCTGCCGGAGGAGTGGCCCCTGATAGGCGGGCCGATCACGCTGGAGGCACTGGTGTTCTGCGGGCTGGACGCGCTGTCGCTGGTGGCAACGCTGGCGGTGTTCGCAGTCTTCAGCGCCGGGGCCGATTACTACGCTCTTCTGCGCTCGGTACCGCCTTTCATGCATCAAGTGGGGCTGGTGGTATCTATCGCCATTACCTTCGTGCCGCAGACGGTGACCCGTTTCGCGGAGATAAGGGAGGCGCAGGCTCTTCGTGGGCACCGTGTGCGGCGGGCGGGCGACCTTCTACCGCTGGTTATGCCCCTGCTGGCCGGTGGGATGGAACGCTCGATGAATCTGGCCGAGGCCATGGAGGCGCGGGGCTTCAGCGCCCCCGCCGGCACCCGGCATGCGAGGGGCCTGCCGCCCGTGGCCGTGCAGTGTGGGCTAGTGCTCGGTCTGGGGCTAGTGCTGGTGGGAGCGGCACTGCCGGTGTTGTGGGCCGATGTGCCATGGGCCGGGTGGGCGGCGTTGTGGGCGGGCCTGCTACTTGTGGGGGCGACCCTGTGGGCGGCGGGCCGGGGCACGGGGCGCACGCGCTACCGGCGCGCCGTGTGGAAGGACGTAGACACAGCGCTTGTGGTGGTATCGCTGGCCGTGGTGGGCATGCTGTTGGCCTACAGGCTGACCGCGCCCGCCGAACTGGTGTACGACCCGCTGGCTCGCCTCAGGGTGTATGCGCCCGGCTTCGACCCACTGCTGGCGGCGGCGTTTGCGGCCCTCGCCGCGCCGGTGCCAGTCGCCCACATATGGAAGGATGTTGCGCGATGACGCATGTGCACACAACCGCACATTCATACGAGCCGATAGTGCATATTCATAATGTCACCTATCGGTACCCCGGTGCAGACAGGCCCGCACTCAGGGATCTGTCGCTGGACGTGCAAGAGGGTGAGTTCCTGCTGGTGACAGGGGTGTCGGGCGCGGGCAAATCCACCTTCCTGCGTCTGCTCAATGGGTTGGTGCCCCACTTCTACGGCGGGGTGCTGTCGGGCCGGGTGCGTGTGGCCGGGCGCGACCCCGTGGCGCTGGGTCCGGGCGAGATGAGCGGCACCGTGGGTTTGGTGTTTCAGGACCCGGAAGCCCAGTTTGTGGCCGAAATCGTCGAGGACGAACTGGCCTTTGGCATGGAGAACGCCGGCCTGCCTGTGCCCCTCATGCGCCGTCGCGTGGAGGAAGCCCTGCACGCCGTGGGCATCGAGCACTTGCGTGCCAGAAGGGTCAACACGCTTTCGGGTGGTGAGCGCCAGCGTGTAGCCATCGCCTCGGTGCTCACCATGCAACCCAGAGTGCTGGTGCTGGACGAACCCACATCACAACTCGACCCGCAATCCGCCGAAGAGGTGCTCGACTCGCTGGTGAAGCTGAACCGCGACCTCGGCCTGACCGTGGTGCTGTCCGAGCACCGTCTGGAGCGGGTGGTGCAGTACGCCGACCGCATCGTGTACATGCAGCCAGCTTCTCAGCCAGTGGTAGGCGAACCGCGCCGGATATTGCCGGGGATACCGCTGGCCCCGCCGCTGGTGCAGGTGGGCGCACTGCTCGGCTGGGAGCCTGTGCCCCTGAGTGTGAGGGAGGCGAGGCACTTCCTCGTGTCTGGGGCAGGTGGGGGGTTGCCGTTGGCCACGCGGCAAGAAGAGATGCGCATGCAGGATGGTCGCACGGGGCCACCCATGCCTGTATCCCAACCATCGCCGCCAACCCCTACAGTGGTGATGCGCGACGTATGGTTCGCTTATGGGAGCAGGCCGGTGCTCAGGGGGTTAGGTCTTGAGGTGTGGCCGGGGCAGATTACGGCGCTGATGGGGCGCAACGGCGTGGGCAAGACCACTATACTCAAGCTTATGGTGGGCCTGCTCAAACCGGCACGCGGCACGGTGCATACGGCGGGGTTGGACACACGCAGAACCTCGCTCGAACAGATGGCCGGGGTGGTGGGGTACGTGCCCCAACAGCCCGATGTGCTGCTGTTCGCCGACAGCGTGCAGGGCGAGGTGGATTTCACCCGCCGCACGCACGGCTTGCCGCCCGACGGAGCCGACCTGCTGGCACGGCTCGGCCTTACCCGGTATAAGGATGCCGACCCACGCGACCTGAGCGTGGGTGAGCGACAGCGGGTGGCGCTGGCGGCGGTGCTGGCCGGAGACCCACGCATACTGGTGTTGGACGAACCCACGCGCGGGCTGGACTACCTTCAGAAGAACGTGCTGGTGGATATTTTGCACAGCCTGCGAGATGAGGGGCGCACGGTGGTGCTGGCCACGCACGATGTGGAGCTGGCCGCCCGTCTGGCCGACCGCATAGTGCTGTTGGGCGACGGCGAGGTGATCGCCGACGGGCCTGCCCGCGAGGTCATGTCCGGCTCGCTGGTGTTTTCGTCGCAGGTAAACAAGCTGTTCCGCACACCACGGCTGGTCACGGTGGAAGACGTGCAGAAGGCACTGGCGGGGGCCGGGGGTTGAGTTGAGGGGGTTGGTTGCTTTGCTCGGCACAGGATATAGGGGTTTGGCGGGTAGCGGACAGCGGCGAGGATAGAGATGGTGAAGCCAATGCATGGAGAGCCAATCGCAGGTAGCGCGAGCAGGGTGGTGAGGAGTGCTCCGAGAGACGGGGTGCGCGTGGCCAGCAGCAAGTTGAGCATGCTGATACTGGCGCTGACCGTGTTGCTGGGGGCATGGGCCTTTTTGTACCCGTTTTTCATCCCGCCCACACCCGATCAGGGAGGCGAGGTGGCGCATTCCGGCGATGCACCCCTCGTGTTCCTGCTCGTGGTCGGCCTGAGCCTGACGGTCATCATAGCGGACCTTGAGACCCGACAGATGGACAGCAAGACCGTGGCCCTGCTGGGGGTGCTGGTAGCGATCAACTCGTTGCTCAGGCCATTGCAGGGGCCGGGGGGCCTTTCGGCGTTTATGATAATGCCCATCCTGTGCGGGTATGTGTTCGGGGCACGTTTCGGGTTCCTGCTGGGAGCGCTGTCGGTGTGCGTGTCGGCCATCTTCACAGGGGGTGTCGGGCCGTGGCTGCCCTTCCAGATGCTGGCCATGGGCTGGGTGGGCATGGCATCGGCGGCACTGCCCCGACCCACGACAGGCCGAGGCGAGCGGTGGGCGCTGGCCGCGTGGGGTGCCATCACCGGCATATTGTTCGGGGTGGTGATGAACCTGTGGTTCTGGCCTTATCTGGCCGTAACCGCAGGCGCGGCACCACCTGCCGAACAGTTATGGCGGCCCGGGGCCGGCCTGACCGAAGCCATACAAAGGTATGCGGCGTTCTATGTGGCTACTTCGCTGGCATGGGACGTAAGCAAGGCCGCAGGGAACGCCACGCTTATAGCCCTGCTTGCCTCGCCGGTGCTCAGGTTGCTGAGGCGGTTCAGGCAGAGGTTCTTCTTCGAAGTGCGCGGATAGCCGCAACCCAATTATCTCGATCTGTAGAAAGGCTGTGGATCGGTATAACCCATTTGTCACCTATCCAGCAACCACTTCTCCATCAGCGAGCGATCCACCGGCCCCACCCGGATCTCCCGGATGATGCCGTCCTTATCAATAAAGAAGGTTGTGGGGATGGGCAAGATGTGGTACAGGCTGGTCACCCGACCATCTACGTCAGGGAGCACCGGGAAGGTCATGTTGAATTCGCCGACGAATGCCCGCACCGTGCTCAGGTCGCTCTGGGTGGCTACGCCCAGAATCTCGTAGTCAGCGCGGTGGCGGGTGCTTCTGTACATCTCCTCGATAACCGGTATCTCCTGCCGACAGGGAGGGCACCAAGTTGCCCAGAAGTTGATCATAACCGGGCGGCCGCGCAGGTCTTTCAGGTTGACCTCTCTACCGTTGAGGTCCTTCAGGGCGAAGTCCGGAGCCTCAGAACCGACGCGCGGAGCCTGACCCAACCCGGCAGGTTTGAAGTAGTCCACCTTGCTGGTGAGCGACAGGTTGGTCAGCCACTCGTTGTAGCGCTGCTGGCGCTCTTCGGTGGTGCCGGTCCCTGCGGTCACCTTGGTCTGGACGTACTTCCTGACCAGCAGTGCGTCGGCCGTGAAGGCCCGCAAGTCATCCATGGTCAGGCTGTATCGGGACAGCTCGTCCTCCAGTTGCTCCGGGGTGCGCCCCGTGCTTATCAACACCTGTTGAAGCTCGGCATCCACTTCGTCGGGGCCGACGGTCACACCGGCACGTCGCGCGTCCTGCACCTGCATCCTGTCGCTTATGATCTGTTCGAGTATGGAGGTGGGGCTGGGCAGTTGAGCATCGGCACCGGTGCGGTCGGCAAGGGCGTTGAACAGGCGGGTGAGGTCCAGCCTGCGGGCTATGTCGCGTTCGTAGATATACTCGCCATTGACACGAGCCACCACATCCGGGGGCAGCAGGCTGTAGGGATTGGAGAGCCACGCCCACGTGAATACGGCGCCGAAGAACAGCAGAGCCGCTGTTATGAGCGCCAGTTTACGGCGACGAGCGCGCTCTTTGGCTGCGATGCGCACGGGTGAAAGCGTGGCCGAGGGGCGGGGCGCTCGGTCGCTCCTGTCATAGGCACGCCCGCCACTGGTGATCTCCACCTCGAAGCCGGGGTCTTCCACTATATTGCGTGGCGCAGTGCCCATGCGAACGGCCTCGCTCTCCGCCTTAGATATTGAACCAGTTGACCGCAGGGGCCAGTATAGTCAGGGTGTTGGTGAATACCAGCAGGCCCATGAGTATGAGCAGGCCGCCACCCACCAGAGATATCACGTTCGCGTGGTCCAATACCTGCCAGCCGCCTATTCTCAGGGAGAATGTGCGTCTGGTCAGCCTTTTGAGGGCCGTGGATACCTGCCCCATGGCCAGCGCCGTCAGGATGAAAGGCACCCCCAGCCCCAACGAGTATGCGAGGAACAGGGGGAACGCTCCAAGCGGGCCGACGGTAGTGGACAGGCCAAAGATGCCCCCCAACACCGGACCCACGCACGGACTCCAGCCCAGCGCGAAGCCCACACCTATCAGGAACGATTGCAGGTAGCTTAGATTGCCGGACGGGCGCGACAGCCGACGGGTGTCGTAGTTCAGGAAGGGGATGCGCAACACACCCATCATATGCAGGCCGAACACCACCAGTAGCACGCCCATGACCTGCTGGAGGATGCGCTTGTTGTCTTGCAGAGCATAGCTGAGTGCTCCCGCAAGCCCACCGATCACCACCACGAACACCAGCGTAAAGCCCAGCACGAACAACAGCGCGTGAGACAGCACCGTCCAGCGCGCCACCGCCACGGGTGGTGACTGTGCCATGTGGGCCGTGGCCGCTCCACCCACCACTGATGCCGACACAGTTGAGCCGCTCATGTAGCCGACGTAGGCGGGCACCAGCGGCAGCACGCATGGAGATAGGAAAGACACCAGACCTGCGAAAAAGGCCATAGCCAGATTGATATTAGCAGCGTCCATAGAGAGTCCCCGGCAGATTAGTCGGTATTTGCATTCGTAGATACAGATATTATAACGGTCTGTGGCCGGTTATGCATAGGCCGATATGGGCTGTGGGTTACACCGAAGCCTGCCTGTGCTCCATAGCCGAGCCGGAGCTTGCGTACAAACGGCGCAGCGCTTCGGCGTCCTCCATGGCTTTTTGTATGCGGGGGTAGGCGAACCACACTGCGCCCAGCGCCGCCAGCAGGCCGGTGATGATGCGCAGCCACCAGTTGAAGGAGAAGGTTTGCGAGCCTGAATTTATCAGGCGCAGCCCATACCACATGTCCATGTTCGGGTTATCGTACATGTCTCGCAGGCCGAACATGTGGGTGAAACCATCTACGGCCATGGGCAGCAAGAACAGGATAAACACCCACAAGCTGATGGGCTTGCGCAACCACCTCAACCATGTGATGTTGCGGTCGCGAGCCAGCCCGTATAGCAGGCCGAAGATCAACAACCCCGCGTAAATGGCCGTGTTGCGCCAGCAGAAAGCCACCTGATAACCAAACACGCTCCCGGCGCGTTCAGGCAACTGGTGTCAGGTGACAGCATAGGCCGTGTAGATGGGGTCGGCCAGATTCCACCAACCGAGGGCCGCGAATACCGGAGCCAGCCACGGCAAACCGACGAAGATGGCCAGACCGATGCTCACCCAGCGCAACCAGTGGCGGCCTATGCCACCCACCACGCGGTCCACGAGCGGCTCGCGGGCAGGAGCAGCAGGAGCAGGCAGCACACTCCGGGCAGCCGGTTGCGTGTAGGGGTGCATAGAGCGGTGCGCCAGCTCTAGATGGAACCGCAGTTGACCCTCGTCAATGGGCGCTTCCAGCTTGCCTAGACTGCTGCCCTCGATGTCTATGACGGGTATCTTCGCGCCATAGGCATCGAGGAGGGCCGGATCGTCCAAGATGTTGACCTGCTCGATTTGCAGGTCGTACCGAGATGCCACGCGCTCAAGCATATCGAGGGCTTGTTCGCACAGGTGGCACCCCGGTTTTGTGTATAGTGTTACGCGCATAAATCGGTATCGGTTCAGTTCGGTTCGGTTCGGTTACGACCCCCGCTATCTTCACTGCTTTACCGCTTCACCGTGCAACAAGGGGGGCTGCGCTTCGCACGCCTTGAAGAGAAGCCTACACACCGCCATTATACGGGCATGCGGGCCGGGGTGTCAAAGTCCAGTGCCCCACCCGCGTAATCGCCTCTCTCCCATTGTTGCAGTTGAGCGCGGGACACCTGCGCTCCGTCACCGGCGCCCCGGTTGCCCATGTGGCACGCGCTGTGCTTTATGACTCTCCTTGAATACAGGGGTGGGATGGGACGAAGCCCGCAAAGTGGCAGCACGAGAAGCCGGCTGTTGTCGGCATAGCAAACCGGTCCTCTGCGGAAGGGCAGCAAAATGGGGTGCAGGAGCAAGGCCCCATGACGGGGGCGCCGGAGTAGGGGCAGATGTGCCCTCCAGATGGTATTTCCACCTCTCTGGGCTTTTCCAAAAGAGCCGGTACAAGGAGGCACTAGATGAGTATGAGAGACACCCGCATTCTCCCCGGTGTGCGCGAGGTAGTATGCATGTTCTGCACGTGGACATGGTTGACAGGCACGTCGTCTAACACGGAAGCGCAGTGCCCGCGCTGTGGCTACAGGGCCGGTGTGGAAGTGTTCGTAGTCATGAAGCCCGGGGTGGAAGGTTTCGTGGTCATAAGCACAAGAGGGGCCACGTGAAGACACATGGCCCCTTCTGTGTTGAGATTGCACGGTGGTGCCGGGGGAGGGTTTAGCCCTCCCCCGGCACTTCGCCTCTCATATGCCTGTTGTATGACCGTGCACTAGTACTCCATGCCGCCCATGCCGGGGGTGGCAGCAGGCTTCTCCTCAGGGATGTCGGTGATCAGCGCCTCGGTAGTCAGGATCATGGCCGCGATGGAGGAGGCATTCTCCAGAGCCGAGCGCACCACCTTGGCCGGGTCGGTGATGCCCTTCTGCACGAGGTCCACGTACTCGCCCGACAGCACTTCGTAGCCGATGTTCTTGTTGTTCTGCTCTTTTTGCAGGCGGCGTACGTTCTGCACAACCACCGAGCCATCTTCACCGGCGTTGAAGGCGAGCTGGCGCAGAGGCTCTTCCAGAGCGCGGCGCACGATAGCCACACCGGTAGCCACGTCGCCCCGCTCAACATCCAGCTTGTCCAGAGCCTCCACGGTGTTGAGCAGGGCTACGCCACCGCCCACCACGATGCCTTCCTCGATAGAGGCGCGGGCCGCCGACAGGGCGTCCTCCACTCGGTGCTTCTTCTCCTTCAGCTCGGTCTCGGTAGCGGCGCCCACTTTGATCACGGCCACACCGCCCGACAGCTTGGCCAGCCGCTCCTGAAGCTTCTCGCGGTCGTAGTCCGAGGTGGTGGTTTCGATGAGAGCTTTGATCTGCTCGATGCGAGCGCGGATGGCCTTCTCATCGCCCCGGCCCTCGATGATGGTGGTGCTGTCTTTGTCTGAGCGCACGCGGCGGGCCTGACCCAAGTCGCTCAAGTTGACGCTGTCGAGCTTGCGGCCCAGCTCTTCGGAGATCACCTGCCCGCCGGTCAAGATGGCGATATCGCGCAGCATCTCCTTGCGGCGATCACCGAAGCCGGGGGCCTTCACCGCCAGCACGTTGAGCGTGCCGCGCAGCTTGTTCACCACCAGCGTGGCGAGGGCCTCGCCCTCCACATCCTCGGCGATGATCACCAAGTCCTTGCGGCCCGTCTGGATCAGCCGCTCCAGCACCGGCAGGATGTCCTGCACCGAACTGATCTTCCTGTCGGTGATGAGGATGTAGGGGTCTTCGATCTCGGCGGTCATGCGCTCGGGGTTGGTCACGAAATAGGGGGAGATGTAACCCCGGTCGAACTCCATGCCCTCCACGTAATCCACCTCGAACTTGAGACCCTTGCTCTCTTCGACGGTGATCACCCCGTCCTTGCCAACCTTCTCCATAACATCGGCTATCAGGTTGCCGATCTCGGGGTCGGCGGCGGAGATGGTGGCGATATGGGCGATGTCGTCACGGCCCTGCACGGGGGTGGCGATGCTCTTTATGTGCTCCACTGCGGCTTCGGTAGCCATCTCTATACCCCGCTTGAGCAGCATGGGGTTGGCCCCGGCGGCCAGATTCTTCAGGCCCTCATGCACCATGGCCTGAGCCAGCACGGTGGCGGTGGTGGTGCCGTCACCGGCCACGTCGTTGGTCTTGGTGGCGGCTTCCTTGAGGAGTTGGGCGCCCATGTTCTCGAACGGGTCCTTCAATTCGATCTCCTTGGCAACGGTCACACCGTCGTGGGAGATGGTGGGCGCACCGAACTTGCGGTCCAGAGCCACGTTGCGGCCCTTGGGACCCAGCGTGGTCTTGACTGCGTTAGCAACCGTGTCTACGCCAACCCGTATGGACTGGCGTGCGGCATCTCCGAACTCTATCTGCTTTGCCATATCGGTCTATACCCTCCCTTAGTGTGGTTTGTATGAGGTTATGGATAGTTGTTGAGTGAGTCGAACAGGTTAACCTGCAAGCGCAACCTGTGGCGAGTGATCCAGTTGTTATTCGACGACGGCGAGGATGTCGCTCTCGCGCAGGATCAGGTATTCCTCGTCGCCGATCTTGACCTCGGTGCCCGCGTACTTGGAGAAGAGCACACGGTCGCCCTCCTTGAGGTCAATGGGTATGCGCGTGCCATTGTCGAGCAGCCTGCCACTGCCCACGGCCAGCACCACAGCTTCCTGTGGCTTCTCTTTGGCGGTGTCAGGCAGGTAAATACCGCTCTTGGTCTGCTCCTCGCGCTCCACTGCCTTTACCACTACGCGGTCGCCGAGGGGACGGATGTTGATTTTGGTCCGGGTTGCGGTTTCGGCCATTTGCTGTTCACCCTCCTGTGCTATTGGTTTGGTGTTGTGCTGACGTCGAGATCGCATGATCCCGTTGCAGTAACGGGGGTTATAGATGGTTATGGGTGCAGGCCCGCTTGCCTCGATTAGCAAACACCTGCTCCGAGTGCTAATTATAAAGCATCTTTTCGAATTTGGCAAGGGATTCGGGGCAGATTTTTAGCAGTTTGTCATCAGGAGTGCTAACAAGCGGCTGGTCTGTTGTGCACAGCTCTTGCCATATAGTTCATGTGGGCACCAAGCGAAAAATGAACCGATATACCTCCAACGAGGTATTGTATTATAACCAAGTTCGGATTTATAATTACTGGGCAGGGCAAGACCCGACATATTGGGGCCAGTCGCCGCAGGCACCGGCGAGTACGGGCCAAGGTGATGACCGGAAACGCACGGCACAGGGTCTTGACAGGAGCAGGGGCGACCGAACTTCTCGCCATCCCTTACACCTACTGTATCAGGTTGCGACAGCCGCAATCGCGCACCGCACATACCGCGGGCGGCCCGACAACCAGACCTCTGTCTTCAAGCACGCCCTGCGATCCTTAACTGCCCGATAGTAGTATCGAATATAATACTACTGGGTGAATTTTCCCGGAATTTGCTCGATCTGGCACCGAATTTGCTAGTTACAAATGGGTGGAGCAGGTGAAGCGGGTAAACAAAGTAGCGTCATGCCTTACCCCAACAGCGGGGTCTGCGAAGAGCCGGAAACACATTCTACATACACGGTCAATCGGTTCATTTGAACCGGCACCCTCAAATCTCTCAAACCCAGAATCAATCCATTAAGACGCTACCATGCTGTTTCCTCCGTTCCGTCTACCATGCTCCACCGATAACGGAGGTTACAGTCGGGCGCGCCTGCGGCGCATGGCGCATTAGCAGGGAAGGAGGGTCTATGAAAACATTACAGGGACCAACCACAATGTAAAAGCTGATCAGGTTTGTAGTTCAGCCACGTTGTGATCGGACCGGGGACCTTTAGCAATAGGGCGGGCGCACGCCCTGTACGATACACCCACACCATCATCACATTGAGAGGCGTAAGTATGAGCAGGTTTAGCAGACTTTTCTCAGGGCAAACCCCGCACCGACTGGTAGCAGCGCTTGTAATCTTGGCACTTATATTAACCAGCCTGCCTTTATCCGCTTGGGTAGGCGGGTATGCTGGCACGGCGTTGGCCAAGGAGCCGGCCGGATTGCAGAGTGCTATCAAAGCCGGTGTGGGGGCATCAACATCGCCCGATTACTACAATCAGGGTCGTGGTAATCGAGGCAGCGACAACGGCCAGAGCAATCAGGGGAGCCCTCCCTCAGGTGGCGACCAACAGCGCGGCAACGAGCGCAACGGTGACAGCGGTCGCGGGCGCGACCAAGATCAGGGCAGGAACCCGTCGGACCAGCCACCCCGTGGCTCGGAAAGAGAGCAAGAGCGGGGCACCACTCCGCCCAATTCCGACCAGCCCGCCGAGCCACCCACTCGCACCCCGGGACCGCCGGGGTTCAACGGCACAGTTAAGATTCACGAGGGCAACACCGAGCGCGAGCCTATACGGCGCAACGAGCCACACGTGTGCACGTTCCATCTGCACGGCTTCAATTTCGACCCCTATTCATCAGGCTACTGGGTGATCAAGGCTTGGCCTCCCACCGGCAACGGCGAGATAGTGGCCAGCGATGATTGGGGTCCTGCGTCCGCAGACGGTGAGTGGCGCACCGAAGTGATGGAACTGCCCGACGGCCATTACAGGCTTGAATGGGACCAAACCGACCCGCCGGCTCCCGGCGGTGTGAAGCATAAAACCTTCTGGGTGGAGTGCCCAACTACCCCCACGGTGACCCGCACGCCCGAAGCCACTCGCACGGTGGTGCAGGCCACTAACACGCCTCGGCCCACTAATACGGCGGTGCCTACTCGCACGCCCGAAGTCACTCGCACGGTGGTGCAGGCCACTAACACGCCACGGGCCACTAACACGCCACGGGCCACCAACACGCCACGGGCCACTAACACACCGAGACCTACTCGCACGGTGGTGCAGGCTACTCGCACCCCTGCGCATGCTACCAAGACACCCTATCCTACGCACACTCCGTATCCAACCTTCACACCGCGGCCTACCAAGACGCCTTATCCCACCCATACTCCATACCCAACCTTCACACCGCGGCCCACTAATACGGTAGTACAGGCCACCAATACGCCACGGGCCACTAACACGCCACGGGCCACTAACACGCCACGGGCCACCAACACACCAAGGCCCACCCAAACGGTGGTGCAGGCTACTCGTACCCCTGTGCCTACCAAGACGCCTCGGCCTACATATACGCCACAACCCACCTATACCCAGCCACCCACACAGACGCCTCGGCCTACATATACGCCACAACCCACCTATACCCAGCCGGTGCCTACTAATACGGTGGTGCGCGCCACCAACACGCCTCGGCCCACCCATACTCCGGTAGCAACAAGGACACCTCTGCCCACGAGGACCCCGCATGCTACCCGCACGCCCGAAGTCACTCGCACGGTGGTGCATGCCACCAATACACCAAGGCCCACCCATACACCACGAGCTACTAACACGCCTCGGCCCACCCATACTCCGGTAGCAACGAGGACACCTCTGCCCACGAGGACCCCGCATGCTACCCGCACGCCCGAAGTCACTCGCACGGTGGTGGTAGCTACCAATACACCTCAGGCTACCCATACGCCTTATCCGACATCTACACCTTATCCTACGCACACTCCGTATCCAACCTTCACACCGCGGCCTACCAAGACGCCACTGCCTACTTACACACCGCAACCTACCTACACGCCGCTGCCTACATATACACCGGTGCCCACCAAGACACCACATGCTACCTACACGCCACTGCCTACTTACACACCACAGCCGACCAGAACACCTTTGCCTACGGCCACTAACACTGTAGTAGTAGCTACCAGCACGCCTACCCGCACCAACACACCGGTGCCTACTAACACGCCTATACCTACGGCTACCAATACTAACACGCCGGTACCCACGGCTACCAATACACCGGTGCCTACCAATACACCTACCCGCACCAACACACCGGTGCCTACCAACACACCCACAGCCACTAACACGCCTATACCCACGGCCACCTCAACGGCCACTGCCACAGCAACTAATACGCCGACCAACACGGTAGTACCCACCAATACACCTACCCGCACCAACACACCGGTGCCTACCAACACGCCCACAGCCACCAACACACCGGCGCCTACCAACACGCCCACAGCCACTAACACGCCTATACCTACGGCCACTAATACGCCTATACCCACGGCTACCAACACGCCAGTGCCTACCAACACGCCCACGGCCACCAATACACCAAGGCCCACCAATACGCCGCAGCCGACCAGCACACCGTACCCGACCAGCACGCCGTATCCTACGGCTACGCCGTATCCGACACTGACGCCGCGGCCCACCAAGACGCCGTTCCCGACCAGTACGCCGTATCCCACCAATACGCCGGTGATACAGCCACCTCCACCTCCACCTCCACCGCCTCCGGCTGCCACAGCTACGCCCACGGCTCCGGCTGTCGTTGCCACGAGCACACCGACCGCGGTAATCGTAGTTGCGACGCCTACGCCGGTGGCTCCAACCGCAACGCCTACCACGGCGCTCCAGCCCATAGGGGGACCGGCCACACCTACGCCTACTCTGGTGTCGCAGGTGCAGCCGATAGTCGGCCAGCCGCCTCAGCAGCCGGGTGCAGAAGTACTGCCGATCACCGGCCAAGGTACAGTGATGTCCATCGTCATGGCCTTCGGTCTGGCTCTGGCCCTCGTGGCGGTCGGCCTGTACATACGGCTCGCGGTGCATCGCTATCTGCGGCGCAAGCGCGAGAACTGGTAAGGTTAAGGTAAGGTAAGCCGGTAAGGCTATGCCGGCAGGCGCATACCAAATAATGGGGAGGGGGCCCGGTTGACTGGCCCCCTCCTCTTTGTTTCATCAAATTGGCTTGTCCAGACGGCCACCTGTAGCCACCCTACCGTTTCGTTTGTTTTATCTGTCCGCTGTCCGGCGCTCTCTCTCCTGTGGTACTTAAGTACTCTTTTGGCCGCGCAAAAGAGAAAAACCCCTATCTATTGGTGGGAGACGACGTTAACCAATAGCAGCAAGCGAGAGCGGTAATCAGCAAACAGCAATAGGGCGCCAAACGCACTGCCACCTTGCTTAGCGATCTCCTGCACGGGCACGTCGAACCGCACACGTCGCACCCGTTATGTCTGCAACTTTATGCAGGAACTGCGGGGCGTTATGCGTGCTGGGGTCTGTGTCAGCAGGCGACAAATTCATTTGTCACGGCTGGTAAGGGGTGGCAGGCGAAGAAATCAAAACGGCAAAGATAAGGAGGACATGGGATGGACAGACCATCAGGTTGGCCGCGTTTGCCGGACTTCGGGCTTAATCAGGCTCTGGTTATTGGCGTCATCGTGCTGGGGTTCTTAGCCACTGGCGTGCCGCTGTCCATGCTGTTGGGGCGTCAAGATCAGGCACCTGCCACTCAGCTACTCCAGCCCCTCCAGCTTCAACAGACTGCCACATCTACGATTACCCCCACGATCACTGCCACCGTCACTGTCACCGTGACTGCTACCGTGACCGGTACCCTCACCCCCACCGCCACGCTTACCCGTACTGTCACACCCACCAGCACGGCAACCGCCCCTGCGGCCACCAGCACACCGGGGCGCAAGGTGACTATCTGCCACCGCACCGGCTCGGCCAGCAACCCTTATGTGCGGATCACGGTGGATGAAAACGCCCTGCCCGCGCATCAGGCGCACGGAGATATCATTCCCGCACCACCCGGAGGCTGCCCGGCGGCCACGGGCACACCCGCGCCCACCGGTAGTCCCACTGTAACGCGCACACCCGCGCCCACCGGAACGCCCGTAGCTACATCTACGGCCATGGTGCGCAAGGTGACTATCTGCCACCGCACCGGCTCGGCCAGCAACCCTTATGTGCAGATAACCATAGCCGAGAGCGCCTTGCCCGCACATCAGGCGCACGGGGATATAGTGCCCGCCCCATCGGGTGGTTGCCCACGCGTGCAACCGCAACAACAGCCCAACCGCTCGAATCAGGGCGCTCCACCGGGCCAGCAGAACAAACCCAACAAGCCCGACAAGCCCGGCCCGCCTCAGCAATCCCCCGGTCATAGCGATGATAGGGGCAACAACCACGGCAATCAGGGTGGTGGCGACGGCGGTAATGGCAACGGTAATGGCAAGGGTAAGGGCAAAGGCGGAAAGTAAAAGTACAGGCAAAATGGGCAATCCCATAGTGAGCAGGGGCCTGCACATAGGCCCCTGCCTTTTGTTTTTGCGGCGGGCGCCTTTATATTTATAATTGTCTTATGCCGGTTACCTGAGCAGAGGCGATAAGTATCGGGGGTGGAGGGGCGCGCCCCTGCCGGCCGGTACCCTGTGGGTGCGGGGGTGTGCCCAAACCATAGCCTTTCTATGTAGAATTGTATTATGCAAGATAAGGTGGGGTAGCGTTCCATGAGCCTGCTCGAATACCGTGCTGATAAAGATCTGGAGGAAACAGATATAGAGTTGAGGGTGACCCCTCTAGCCGAGGCACTGCGCCGGGCACGCAGGCCGGTGGCCCTCACGGGTGCCGGCATCAGCACAGAGTCCGGCATACCCGATTATCGAGGCCCCGGCGGGCTGTGGTCTCGCCATACGCCTATATACTACTCGGACTACCTACGCAACCCCGCCGTGCGTCGCAGATACTGGGCACGCAGTCTAAACGGCTACCCGCGCTTCCGCAATGCCCGGCCCAACCGCGGGCATAAAGCGCTGGCCGCCATGGAGGCAGCAGGCCGCCTGCACTATCTGATCACTCAGAATGTAGATCGGCTACATACCCTTGCGGGGAGCCGTCGGGTCATAGAACTGCACGGTAACAACGCCACCGTGCACTGCATCCGGTGCGGCTATGCCGAGCCACGCACCCACACTCAGGAGAGGCTGGAGTGGGACAACAGGCACCTGCGTCTGCCCGCCGATGAGGTTGGGGATGCACAGGACGTGATAGTGCCCGTGTGTCCCCGGTGCGGGGGCTTGGTGAAGCCGGCGGTGGTGTTTTTCGGCGAACCGGTGCCCGCCGAGGTCACCCGCCGGGCACTGGAGGCGATATCCGAAGCGGACGCCCTGCTGGTGGTCGGCTCTTCGCTCAGCGTGTGGTCGGGCTACAGGCTGGTGCGGGCCGCGGTCGAGGGTGGCAAGCCGGTGTACATCATCAACCTTGGTCCTACCAGAGCGGACGGCGAGGCCACTCTCAAATTGGAGGCGCCCGCGGGCGCGGCGCTGAGCGCCATTGCCGGTCAGTTGGGCGTGGTCGTGCCGGAAGGAAATTGAGGTCAGAAGGGTAGGTAGGGTAGATAGGTAGGGTAGATGGGTGGGTGGGTAGCGCCCACACCCCATATTATGGCAGCATATGCATCCGGTTATGCAAGACAATTTCGACCGAGAAGCGTGGTTACGTGAGCTAGAGGCATCACGGCAGGAGGCCACGGACTACTTCCTGAACGAGTTCAACTGGCGGGGGGCACCCCGACCGGAGGGCTTCGACGGGCCCAAGTATTACCCGCCCGACGAGCGCTGGCGCGTGCCCGCCCGATTGGACCGCGGCGTACCGGGCACTGGTCAGATCGTGCAGTTGGATACCTCGATCGGCGACCTGCGCGATTTTGAGGTATACGGCACGTTCGTGTTCGATTGGGGCGGGCAGGAACTGAGCCTGATTGCCCTCCGGGCCGTGCTCCCGGACCCGGATTACGACTATCTGTTCGTGCCCTTCAAAGACGCCACGTCGGGCAAGGAGACCTATGCCGGAGGCCGCTACATGGACGTGCCGCGCCACGACGGGGACATGTATATCCTCGATTTCAACACGGCGTACAACCCGTTGTGCGCCTACAGTCCGCGCTACAATTGTCCCTACCCCCCGCCTCAGAACCGCTTGCCGGTTGCGGTGGAGGCGGGGGAGAAACTGCCCACAGGGGCTTGACCACAAGGTAGGCACAGATTATAATGCCTGCAAATCTCACAGGGTACGGTGGCCGCAAGGCCTCGCCGTTGGAAGTGAAGGGGGATAAGGAAGTAAGGGCTTGGTCCCCCTCTTCCCTTGGACGGGGCCAGCTCAGGGGTGAGAGCGTATGGGCATAAGCACACGCACGAAAGAGGCGAAAGAAGCCAGCAGGTTCATCGGCACAAAAGAAAGCCGCAGGGCCATCCGCGGCAAGGCGTTGCTCTGGGTGCTAGCAGCGCTGGAGTTGGTGGTGTTGCTGCTCCTCGTCGGCTTTTTGGAATCCATCCCCGCGCTCAAGCCGGTGTTCACCACGCAAGGCGCGTTCTTCATCCGGCTGTTCGTGGTGATACTGTGGGCGCTGCAAACCTTGTGGTATAACGACCGGCTGGACAGGCAGCGCAGGCTGTAGCCGGCACCGCCACACGCCAACTTGTGCGCACAGGGAGGGGTAAAAGGGGTCGTCGTCTGCCCTGATACCCCTCCCTGTGCACAACCCACCGGACGGTGCAACAGGTCTATTCGACGTAATCCTTGAGCTTCTTGGAGCGGGACGGGTGGCGCAGTTTGCGCAGGGCCTTGGTCTCGATCTGGCGGATGCGTTCGCGGGTGACGCCGAACTCGCGCCCCACCTCTTCGAGGGTGCGGCTGCGCCCGTCCTCCAGCCCGTAGCGGAGTTGGAGCACCCGGCGCTCGCGTCGGGTCAGGGAATTGAGCACGCTGTTGATCTGCTCACGCAGTAGATTGCGCGAGGCCGCATCGGACGGCGCGACTGCTTTGACATCTTCGATGAAATCGCCCAGATGGCTGTCTTCCTCTTCGCCGATGGGCGTCTCCAGCGACAGTGGATCCTGATTGCATTTGAGGATCTCTCTCACGCGTTCGGCGGGCATGCCCACCGCTTGCCCCAGCTCTTCAGGCGTGGGTTCGCGGCACAGCTCCTGCATCAGCCTGCGCGAGGTCTTGAGCACGCGGTTGATGGTCTCCACCATATGCACAGGGAGGCGAATGGTACGAGCCTGATCGGCGATGGCGCGGGTGATGGCCTGCCGTATCCACCATGTGGCATAGGTGGAGAACTTGAAGCCTTTGCTGTAGCGGAACCTCTCCACTGCCTTGAGCAGGCCGATGTTGCCTTCCTGTATGAGGTCGAGCAGGGACATCCCCCGTCCTGTGTACTTCTTGGCTACGCTCACCACAAGGCGCAGGTTAGCCTGTGTCAGATGCTCGCGAGCTGTACGGGCGTCCTCCAGTATGGACTCCCAGTAGGTATCGAGTTGATCGGCATAGGGGAGCAGCAAGTCGGCCAGTTCTTCACCATCAGGCCAGTGCCCTGTGTCGAAGGCTTCTTGCAAGACTGTGGGTAGCATGCCTGCGATGATCAGGGTATCGCGGATGGTCTCGGCCAGCCGTTCGGGGGTCGTGCCTTCGCGCACGGCCATCTTGCGGAGCACGGATGGGTCTATGTTGTCGGCTGGAGAGAGCGAGGCCAACAGCTTGCGGCGGGATGTAGGGGGTTGCTGGTTGTATTGGACCGCATACACCTCCTGAAGCAGATGCCAGTTATGTACCAGCAGTTCGTACAGTTCCAGACAGATGACCTCCGAAGGCGGGGTGAAGCCGTACTGTAATTCGAGGGCGTGCAATCTGCGGGTGAGGCATTCGCCCCGTTCCATGCGCTTAGCGAGGGCCACCTCGGCGTCGGCGGTGAGGAGTGGCACGCGCCCGATCTCTCGCAGGTACATTCGCACCGGGTCGTCGGTGCCCACGCCTTCCATGTTCAGCACCAACTCTATCTGCTCGGCGGATTCCACCTCGATGCTCTGGTCGTGGCCGCCGCCGGGCAGGTCGGATATATCCGTTGCTTCGTCGAGGGGCAGGATACCCAAGCTAATCATGTCGGCGCACAGCTCGTCAATCTGCAACATGGTGAGGCTACCGCCGCGAGGGTGTTCGGGGCCTGTGTCCGCGTCCCCGTCTGCGTAGCCTCTGGCAGATGGGGACATGGTGTCGGGTTCGGGTGTAGGTACTGGTACGCTTCGCAAAATGTGTACTTGTGCCATCTCAGTAGTTCTCCTTCTCCTTCTCTCCAACCTCTCTAATGCCAATTACCCACAGGAAGGTTATGAATTGTGCCGGGAGAAGTGGGGGGACTGGGGGACACCCCCACACTCCCGGCAGGGGAGTGCCCCTGCACCCCCATAAATGGGAGAAGTGGGGTACACCCACACCCCCGGCAGGGGCGCGCCCCTGCAATCCCCTGCCATTTACCATCGTTGCTCGGATAGGAGGGAAGGGGTTGGCCTTGCCCGGCCCTCCTTTTGCGCAACCGACCCTCTGCATGTGCATCATATCAATCCCTGCTGTCTCGAAACACCGTGCTGGGTTTAGGGTCGTAATAACGAAAGCGGGAGAGCGAGCGTGTAAGCAATGGGAGGAGCTTTCGGATGGTGTCGGTGTCGCTGGTCTCCTGAGCTTCCTGAAGCATGAACTGGCACTGTTGTATCCACATTCGGTCGTTGTGCTGGCGCAGTCGCTTGAGGCGAGCTTCCAGTTCGTGTGGGAGGGCGAACCTGTACAGGTCGGGTTCCAACTGCGCCTTGCCGGCGATACGGTCGAAATGGGGATACAGTGCCGGGTCGAGGGCCTTACGGGCCGCATCGCGCACAGCCTGCGGGTCGAAGTCCACGTTGTTATGGCCGGCCGCCATAGTGCTGATAGCCTCGTACACGATTCGGTTCTCAAGTCTGGTGAAATCTTCGGGCAGGGGGGCGCCTGCCATCCACGTGACCTGCGGGTACTTGACCACGAGGGTCAGCAGGTGCTCTTCGGGGGCGGCGGCGGGGTCAATGGGGTCCGGCAAGCCTGCGTAGCGCACGGGGCGCAGGGCGGGGTTGCGGGCATCCGCATCATCAGCGGTGGAGCGCATGGATTCCGCCCTGTGTCGCCGGCCCCGCGCCGGGCGCACTCGGCCCACCGCTTCCTGCACGGCCTCGACGGGCACGCGCAGCACGGAGGCCACGCGCTGTTCATAATGGGCACGCTGGACGGGATCGCCCACCTCGCGGATGAAGGGGGCCATCTCCTGCACGGCGACGCTTTTGCCGTGGGCCGTGCTCAGGTCATGACGGGAGGCCACCACCCCGATCACATGGTCCACCAGAGGCAGGGCACCCTCGCGCAGTTGATCCCATTGCGCCGGGCCGCCTTCGGACAGCAACAGCTCGTCGGGGTCTGTGCCACGAGGAAGCTGCATGATGCGTATCTCAAGCTCCGAGCGGCGCTCCACCCCCAGCAGGCCGCGCTCGCCGATGATGGGAACGGCGACCTTCTCGGCGTGCTCCTGAAGCACCTCGGAACCGCGCAGGGCGGCCAGATCGCCCGCCGTGTCGGGGTCGAGGGCCAGCACCACCCGCCGGGCCAGCCGCCTGAGCAGGTCGGCGTGGCGGTCGGTAAGCGCCGTGCCGATGGTGCCCACCACGTTGAGCTGACCACACTGGTGGGCCACCACCACGTCCATGTACCCCTCGACTATCACCACTGTGCCGGTGCGCTGGATGTGCTGGCGGGCCAGATCGAAGCCGTACAGGATGGCGCTCTTATCGAAGATGGCCGACTGGGGCGAGTTCATGTATTTGGGCTGCTGGCCGTCTTCGAGGGCACGCCCGCCGAAGCCCACCACCGCGCCCCGGTGGTCGCGTATGGGGAAGAGCAGGCGGTTGCGGAAGCGGTCGTAGTGCCCGCCCTCTTCGCGCTCCACCACCAGCCCGGCATCCACCAACTCCTGCGAGGTGTAGCCACGCCCCAGCAGATGGTCGCCCAGCGCATCCCACGCGTCGGGCGCGAAGCCGATCTGGAACGCCTCGATGGTAGCCGGGGCGAGGCCGCGCTTTTGGGCATAGGCACGAGCGCGCTCGGCAGATGGGTGGTTGCGAAGCAGGTTGTGGTAGAAGGCGGCGGCGGCGGCGCAGGCCTCTTTCAGGCGTTCGCGGGCGCGCTCTTCGGATGCGGCCTGCTCACTGCGCGGTTTGAGTTCCACCCCCGCCCTGCGAGCCAGCTTCTCCAGAGCGGTGCGGAAATCGAGGCCCTGCGTCTTCATCACGAAGCTGAAGATGTCGCCGTTGGCCCCACACCCAAAGCAGTGATAGGAGCCGTTCTGGGGGTACACCACGAAGGAAGGGGTTTTTTCGGTGTGGAAGGGGCACAGGCCCTTGAGGTTGCGCCCGGCGCGGGTCAGGCGCACCACCTCGCCTACGACATCCTCGATGTCGATCCGCTGTTTGATCTCGGCGATGACGTCGTTTTCCATGTTGAGGTTGGGGGTCCGGAACCGTCAGCAGATGGTCGAAGGATGGAGCGCTTCTCCGCCCTGCACCTGCCTACGCATACCTCTGCATACCTCCCGCGTGCGGTCCCTGTTGCCCCGGATACAGCGGTTTGTAGGTCAAGAACGTGCTGGTTCGGCGCGGTCGGGTGGTCGGTGCTGGTAGAGGAGTAAAGTGTAATTATTATCTTAATATAACTGAGGATATGGGGTTTTTGGCCGGCGGATCAGGGTCAGTTATGCACAATGTCGGTGCGCGTGGGAAGGGCCGATGACGGGGAACGAACAAGCCGCCTGAGAAATAGCCAATATTAGAACAAACGGACTAATATCATGTGTAAAACGTGGCGGAGAGCGCTCGAATCGGGTATAATAAACAGGTAATGCCGCATTCGAGCAATGATATGTGTTTTGAGTAACGCGCCTATCGCGCGCATTGGAGGAACCGAGCTACTCATGGAAATAGGTATAATCAGACCGGTCAACTTAGACAGTGAAATGCGCTCGGCGTATCTGGACTACGCCATGAGCGTGATAGTGTCCCGCGCCTTACCCGATGTGCGCGACGGCCTCAAGCCGGTGCAGAGGCGCATCCTGTACGCTATGCACCAGATGGGCCTGCGCCACAACGTGCCCTACCGCAAGAGCGCAGGCATCGTGGGCGAGGTGCTCAAGGAATATCACCCGCATGGCGATGCGGCGGTATACGACGCGCTGGTGCGCATGGCGCAGGACTTCTCCATGCGCTATCCCCTCATAGACCCTCAGGGCAACTTCGGCAGTGTGGACGGCGACCCGGCGGCGGCCATGAGATATACCGAGGCACGCCTGCGCCAGATCGCCGAAGAGATGCTGGTGGACATCGAGAAAGACACGGTGGAGTTCGTGCCCAACTACGATGAAAAGGCCAAAGAACCCACCGTCCTGCCGGCCCGCGTGCCCAACCTGCTGATGAACGGCGCGGCGGGCATCGCCGTGGGCATGGCCACCAACATCCCGCCGCACAATCTGTCCGAACTGTGTGACGCCCTCATCTATCTGATTGACAACCCAGATGCCACCGTCGAGGACCTGATGAAGTTCATCCCCGGCCCCGACTTCCCCACCGGCGGCATCATCGTGGGCACCGAGGGCATACGCGACGCCTACGCCACCGGCAAGGGCCGGGTGATCATGCGTGCCAAAGCTTACATCGAAGAGAGCAAGGCCGGACGTTACAGCATCATCGTTACCGAACTGCCGTTTCAGGTCAACAAGGCCAGCCTGCACGAGAAGATCGCCGAACTGATTCAAGAGGACCGCCTGCCGGGGGCCAGCACCGTGCGCGACGAATCGGACCGCAACGGCATGCGCCTTGTGGTCGAATTGAAGCGGGACGCCCAGCCCCGCAAGGTGCTCAATTTGCTGTTCAAACACACCGCTATGCAGAGCACCTTCGGGGTGAATATGCTGGCGCTGGTGGAGGGCAACGAGCCGAGGGTGCTCACCCTCAAGCGGGCGCTACAGCACCACATCGAGTGGCGGCACGAGGTCATCACCCGCCGCACCCGCTTCGAACTGAAGAAAGCACAGGAGCGGGCGCATATCCTCGAAGGCCTCAAGATCGCCCTCGACAACCTCGACGCGGTGATCACCACCATCCGCCAGAGCCGCACCTCGGATAGCGCCAAGAACAACCTGCGCGAGAGGTTCAAGCTGTCCGAAGCACAGGCGCAGGCCATACTGGACATGCGGCTGGCCCGCCTCGCCGCGCTGGAGCGCAAGAAGGTGGAAGACGAATACGTGGCAGTGATCAAAGAGATAGGCTATCTTGAGGACCTGCTGGAGCACCCCGGCAAGATCTACCGGCTGATCAAAGCCGACCTCAAAGAGATCAAAGAGAAGTACGGCGACGAGCGGCGCACCCGCATCATCGAGGCCGCCGCCACCGAGTTCCGCGAGGAAGACCTCATCCCCGATATTCAGGTGCTGGTGACCATCACCGATCGGGGCTATATCAAGCGCCTGCCACACGACACTTACAAGAGACAGAACCGAGGCGGTCGGGGCATCATCGGCATGGTCACGCGTGACATGGACGCCGTGCAACACATGATTACCTGCAACACGCTGGACAGCCTGCTGTTCCTCACCAACAAAGGCAAGGTGTACCAACTCAAGGCGCACGAGGTGCCCGACGCTGGACGTCAATCCAAGGGGCTGCCCCTGATCAATCTGGTGTCGCTGGAGCCGCAGGAGCAGGTCACAGGCATGATAGCGGTGCGCGACTTCAACAACGATGGCAAGTATCTGGTGTTGGCCACGCGTCAGGGCAAGATCAAGAAGACCCCGCTCCGCGAATACAGCTCGGTGCGCTCCACCGGCATCATTGCGCTCAATCTGGAGCCGGGCGACGAGCTGGCGGCGGTGCGGCTGTCGCAGGGCGACGGCGATATCATCGTGACCACGCGCGAGGGGCAGGCTATACGTTTCTCCGAGACCGAGGTACGCCCCATGGGCCGGGCGGCCACCGGCGTGACGGCCATCCGGCTCAAGCCCGGCGACGAGGTGGTGGGCATGGATGTGGTGCGCCCCGACTCTAGAGCCGCCCTGTTGGTGGTGACCACTAAGGGCATCGGCAAGCGCACGCCCATCATGGCCTTCCCGCGGCAGGGTCGGGCAGGGGGTGGGGTGCGCGCCATCACGCTGGTGCCAAAGAGCGGCAAGGTGTGTGTGGCCCGCGTGGTCTACCCCGACGACGATCTGGTGGTTATATCCACTATGGGGCAGGTGATCCGCATCTTCTCGGACGCCATACCCTACAAAGGGCGGCCCGCGCAGGGTGTGGCAGTGATGAACATGCGCGAGGGCGACGAAGTGGCCTCGATAGCACGTATCCCACGCACCGACAAGAGCGGTAAGATGATAGGCGACGAAGACCTTGAAGTGCTGTCCGAAGATGAAATAGCCCGATTGCGTATAGCGGCTACAGACGGCGCGAGCGAAGTATAAAGGAAGTATAAAGAGAGATATGTAGAGAAGTGGGGGTTGTGTTGCCCCTACAATATCCTACAATAAATGAGGACCCCTTGCCGGGGTCCTCATTATCGTTTGCGCTTTTGCCTGAGTGATTAGTTCAGGTTGGAGCTGAAGGTGTTACGGCCGGTTCAGGCCGGAGCCGATGGTCGAGAAGGTGGTGTTGACTTGGCTGCCCAGGAAGGTGAGGATCACGATTACCACGATCGCAATCAGCACCAGAATGAGGGCATATTCGACCAGACCCTGACCCTTCTTCTTCAGTTGCTCGAGCTTAGCGCGCATTTGGATTAAACCTCCTTGATAATTGCTTTGAACGATTTCTACAATCTCCTGATGCATAAGAGCATCAGGTTTCATTACGTATCTTACCGGCAAACCCACTCCCCTCCAATAGCCCAGCAGTCCTAGTTTTGCTTTGTTTTAATGGCTACAAAGTCCTAGAGCCGTGGATAGTACTTTAGACATAACACCATCCGTGGTGCAGACGTAATACCAATTACTCATTGCGCATATTCATGCGTGATGCTGGATGCTGGGGGGAAAGGGGAAGGCGGGGGAGGGCGAGCTGTCTCTCAACCTCTCCTGCTGTTGTGCACACAGTGTGTTGTCCTTGGGACCAAAAAGACACTGCGAAGTCGCCCGGAAGTGACTTCGCAGTGTTTGGGATGATAAGATCGAATAGGATGATTGCTGAAAAGAATTGATGTCAGCGCGTTTGCGCGCGCATTGGAGGTGGGGAGCTTGCGCGTGACTCGCTTATGGGTTGGGGAATCCGTTGCTGATTCTGGAGTACATGGTCGTGGAGACCGTGAACCCGATAAAAGAAACCATTACTATGACCACGATGACCACCATCACCAGTATCATCGCGTATTCGACAAGCCCCTGTCCATGCGCACGCCACCGTTTCCAGTTCAGTTTTCTCAGCAGGTTGGCTGCGCTCACTCTCTAACCCCCTTTCAGGCTGACGCCCAGTAATGTGGGAACCGACCGGCCTGCGCAGCCGGTCTTACTCTTACTTATATATCCGCCGTGCGGGTGAAGGCAATAGCTTCAAGGTGTATATTACCGGGGTACTTCTGTACTACTTACCAGCTTCCCATACCAAGCTCAACCGGCAGGTTGACAACCAGCCGTGTGCCACGCCCCGGTGTGCTGGCGATGGTGAGCTTGCCCCCGAACATCTCCACGCGCTGGCGCATCGTCGCCAACCCGCGCAATTTAGGGTCGCTCAGCTTGGCGTCGTCCATGTTGAAGCCCACGCCATCGTCCTCCACGCTGACTGTGATCGCATCGGTGTTGAGGTCAATGTTGACCTGAGCATGCTTGGCGTGCGCGTGTTTAGCCACGTTCTCCAGAGCTTCCTGCACAATACGGAAGATAGCCACTTCAAGCTCGTTAGGCAGTCTGGCGCCCAGCCCGTTGGTGGTCATCCCCACTTCGAGTTTGTGCTTATCGGTGTACTGCTGGATGTAGCGGCGCAGGGTTGGCTCCAGACCCAGATCGTCCAGAATCATGGGGCGCAGGTCGAAGATGAAGCGGCGGGTCTCTTGCAGGGTGGCGTTAACCACGCTCTTCAGGCCCGACAACTCCGCTCTGGCGCGTGCCGGGTCCATGTCCAGCAGGCGCTCGCATATCTCGGCGCGGAGCACCAGATTGGTCATGGTCTGCGCCGGGCCGTCGTGGATCTGGCGGGATACGCGCAAGCGCTCGGTTTCCTGAGCCTGAATGACCTGACTGATCACCTGTTTGCTGTCCATGGTCTCGCTACTTGCGCCCTCCGATTCAACCTTCGACGGCAACACGGTGGACACCAATTGCCTGCTGTTCATGCTGCTGCCGGGGCTGTAGCCCTCAGGGATGCTCATCATCACCGCCATGAAGCGCTGGATGCGCTGCTGAAGTGTGCGCATGCTGTTGCGCTTGGCCTCCAACTGCTCCACCTGAGCGCGCATCATGAACAGACGCATCTGTACCTCGTGGGCCGAGTTGTAAATGGTCTTCATGTCGGTGCGGCTGTAGTTGTCTAGGTTAAGCTCCATGTCGCGCACGCGATTGGTGAGCGCCAGCTCGCGCTGAGCGAACTTCTCCACTTCCTGATTGGACTGCCTGATGAGCAGGTCTATCTCGGCCATCTCGCGTTGCAAAGCATCGGACTCGACGCGCAGTTCGCTCAGCAGTTGGTTCACTTTGTTGGTGAACTCGTCTGTGCCGATGCGTGACGAATCGTCCCTTGTGGTGCTTTCCTGTATCTGGTTGGGCATTACCATATTTTATTTGCTCCTGTGCTGTGTTGCCGTGCCGGACAATCGGCGAATCCATCCGATGTGGTACGTGTGCGGGGTGCGGGCGCATAGCCGGGCACCTTTCCTTCGCCGCATCCTCAGTGTAGCATGGGCCGGAGGGGCAGACAATAATCCGTTTGTACCCTTGTGGTATGGTGTATTGGTCCTATGCGCCTGTACCCCACTTACCCAAGCTTCGCCCCGGTGCCGGTCGGGGTCTCAGTGCGCGTCCCTCACATACACCACGCCCAGTTCATCCTCGTATACTTTGCGCCAGTGGGCGCTGGCGGCCACGAAGGGGAGCAAATCGCGGTGGAACTGCTTGTTCAGCACCAGAGTGCGCACCCCGTACCTGTCCAGTATGGCCTGCCAGTCAGCACGGCCTCTGGATACCGCCAGATAGTCGGTCCACACCTCTACTTTGCGTGCTTCGAAGCGTCCGTCTATGAACATCTGGTATCGCGGGTAAAGCTCCCATTCCAGATAGCCTCCCCATTCCATGTAGTTGAAGAGGGGGGCGGGCACTTCAGCTTCTCTCAAGAAGCCTGCAAGTTCGACAGGCGTGCCGGGGGCGACCACCGTGTGTGCCTGCCGGGGGTTGATGTGCTTCCACAGCGGGGTGAACGCCAGTGCCCAGCCCACCAGAATCAGTGTGAGCGCCCAGTTGAGGGCCGGCAGTTCGGCGGGCGCGGGGCGCACGAGGGGCTGGCCGGGGTTCGCAGGGCCGTCAGGCGCGGCGCTCGGCCCACCCCCAAGCTCAGCGTTAGTGACCCCCTTCCTCTGTGTGGGGTTGGTGGGGTGCTGGCTTTCTGTTGGCCTGTTTCTGCTTGCCGCCCACGCCCCAAAGTTGACTGCCATGATAGGCGCGGTCACCCAGCCCCACCAGATGACATTGCGCAGGGAGACCAAAGCCAGATAGCCGAAAGCCAGCACCAGCAGTATCTCGGTGGGGCGCATGCGCCGCTTGCTGATGTATGCAGAAGTCAGAAAGATCAGCACATTGAGGTAGAACAGGTGGCCCGTGCCGTTGTACAGCGTGGGGGGCTGCCACTCCATGTTGAGGGCGCGGGCGATGGGGTCGTTGGTGGCCGTGAAGAAATAGCTATATATGCCCACAAAATATGGGTTGACGAGCGTAGCCAGCACAGCCGCCCCCATCCACAGGGCCTGCCGGCCCGCATGCTTGGACAACAGCCATTGGCGCCCGTCGGAGTGCGGCAGCTTCTCCAGCAGTGTGCCCACGGCGTAGATGCCTATCAGGGCCACGCCCAGAAAGAACGACCCATGTACGTTTACCCAGAACAGCATGATCGGCACAAGCAACGGCAACCACCCCGGGTGCCTGTCTTTGCGTTCCAGAAGCAACATGTAGGCTATGAAAGGCAGAAACGCCAGCAATTGGGGCCGCATGCCGTAGTTAGTCCAGCCGGTGAAGTAGGCGATCAGGGCGCAGGCCGATGCCGCCTTGAGCGAGCCGCTCCGCCACGCGCACAGCCACACAAGCAGCCCCACAGTGGCGGCGATGATAGCGGCTCGAAGGGTGAGCAAAAAGTTGGGGGACAGGGAGTATGCCCAGTAGAAGATGAGTTGAGAACCCCACTGGGGGTTAGAATACGGCTCGCGCACCGGCGTCCACACGAGCACGTCGGTGCCCAGAAATTGCCCGGTCTGGACCATTATCTCGCCGCTCTTGAGGTTCCACCAGAAGTCATATGGTTCGATCAGCTCGATGCTCGCGGCGAACCATGCGACGACTACGGGCACTATTATCCACAGGTGGGCGCGGCGTAAACCACCACCTGTTATGGTAAGCGCCGAAGATGGGGTGCCGAGTGCCTGTCCAGAGCGAATGGAAGGCACCGAGGACTGAGTGCTCATGCCCTCATTCTAGCAAGGCAGCATCAGCGGGCACAATAAGATATTAGTGGGGTATGGTAGTAGTACCAGATGCATGCAGGGTGCACTCATGGGCGGGGCTTCACACAATCGGGATCAGAACTGGAACCTCTCCTCCTGCTCTTCTCCATCCTGCTCTATGTCGTTGCGCACCTCTATTCTTTTGAGGGCCATGCTCAGGCCGTTGTGGTCTCCCCGCAAGCACTGGTCGAGGGTTCGGCTGAGGGTAGCGGTGGTCAGGGCTATGAAATCCTCGGGGGCTGGTTGGTCTCCCTCGATGTAGATGAGCGCAGACAGGTATATGCCCTTGCGGATGGTCGGGGCGGGTTGGGCCTCAGGTTCGGCTTGGAGAGGGGGTTGGGGTTTCCCTGACGAATGCCCCCCGTGAGGCCGTGCGGGTGGGTTCCCGGTTACAGGCACGGGCACCCGTCTGCGGCGGCGCTTGCTTGTGGCCGGTGTGGCGTCCGGCTCTTTATCTTTTATTGCCATAGGTGTACCTCGAAATCAGTTGCTTGTCCGCGTCGTAAAGCTCAGCTATGTCACCGGCGTTATTCCATATGGGTTGGCCCGACCCAAAGGAGAACCCGCCGCTTTCAGGGTGTACCTCGTTTGTGTAAACGCGGATAACTTGGCCGGGCTGCATAACGTAGCTTTCCCATTTGAATTCCACCCCGCCGGTCACGTCCTGCAATTCCCAGTCGGTGATATCTACCGGTTCGGTGCCTGTGTTGGTGATCTCCACGTACTCGTCCGGTTCATTGCGCTTGGCCCCATCATAGAAGATATTGGTGATCTGCACAGTGCGGTTATCCTGCACCTTTTCATCGGCGGGTGGGGGGCTGGTAGCGGTGTTGGCCGGGGTGACCGGCGGGAGTGACTGGTGAGCCTGTAAGCTGGAAGACACGCCGGTGCTGCCACCGTCCAGAGGCACCCACCGGCCCCCTTCCAGCACTTCTATTTGCATGATAGGGTGTATCTCCCAGATGGTGCCGCGCGTTTTGCCCACCTGATCGGGGTGTTCGGGGTCGAGCATCAACCAGCCGCTTATGCGCACTTTCTGTTTGTGGTTGGCTATCTCTTGCAGGCGGGACAGGGTCCAACCGGGGTGGTGTACCTTGACTCTGGGCGTCACCTCGGTGACTATAGATTGTTCGCGGCCTTTAGAGGGGTCGTCCACCAGCCACACGTGCCAGTCTACGTGCTCAACCGAGTGGCAGTTGCACGACTCAGGGCTCATCTTCTTGGCCGAGACCAGATAGCCCTCCACCTGCACGGGTGCGCCTTCGTATTGGGCAACCCGCGCCGCGTCTTGTTCGCTCCATCGGGCACGCGACCGGAACTCCACTTCTTCGGGCCAGCCCAGAGCAAGTATGGCCGACACGGTTGTGGGGTACCACGGGGCTTCGTCAATGCGGTTCTTGAGTGTGTTGAGCACGGGGTCCCCACCATCGCCTGACGGCGGGCAACCTTCGAACGTGGTGGCTATGGGCCTCGGCTTGGCCACTTGTGCCAGCGAGCCGGGAGTGGCGATGGCGGATTGGGTTGTGGTGGGCGCGGTGGGGGGTCTCAATCTGCCGGTGTTGTACAGCCATATCGCCAGCCCTGCCAGAATCAATACCACGGCGATGAGCAACACAAGAGGCAGGCCGAGCGATCTGCCCCTTGTGGCTTTGCGCTGCCGGCTATAAATTGGCGGGCGGTCTGCCATACTTGCTCTTGGCCTCAGTTCAACGGTGAGCGAGCATCTGCCTGCACGCCACCGACACAAGACCAGCGGGTAGGCCCGTGAGGCAGGGTCGGGTCCCACAGCCCTCGCGCAGACCGAGCGAATGACCTCTGTACAGGCAGGGCATGCAGGGCAAGTCGCGAGCTACTATGGCGTACCGGGGGTACTCCCGGCCGGGAGGGGTATAGGGGCGCCATGCATGTTGGTTGGATGGGCCGAACACGGCCACCACTGGTGTGCCCACTGCGGCGGCTATGTGCATGGGGCCGCTGTCGTTGCCCACGAACAAAGAGCATCGTTCGAGCACCGCGGCGGTTTCGTGAATAGTGGTGCGCCCGACGAGGTTCAGCACATGCTGGCCTCGGTCTACCAGCGTCTCCAGCCTTGCCGCCGAGGCTTGCTCGTCGGTGCCCCCTATGATGATGATCTTGGCCCCCTGTGTATCTATCAAGTCCCGGGCCACTTCCGCGAAGCGCTCCACCGGCCATATGCGTGCACGGCTGTACCAGCCCGAACCCGGGTGGACGGCTACCAGCGGGCCAGCGCGACCGTTCGATATGCTGGCCAGCAGTCGGCCAGCGGTTTGCCTGTGTGGGTCGCACACCGGTATATGAGGCCGCCAGCCTGCGGTGGGGTCTGCGCCCAACAGAGCCGCCACGCTCAGCCAGTAATCGGCCTCGTGCATAGCTCCGAAGCCTCGGTCCGCTACTGCGTGCGTCAAGAAATACCGGCCCCTGCCGTTGTCCAGCCCTGCCCGAATGCGCGCACCCGTGATGAGGCACAGCACCGCGAATTTGATCGTGCCCCACCGGAGTGTGAGGTGGTGGAAAAGCAGCACTGCGTCATATCTGCCGCGCCTCAGCCGCTGCAAGAATCCGACAGTGCGCACCAGATGGGGCAGGTTGAACAGCCCCATCAGGGTGTCGAACGGGAATTTGTCAAAGGTCAGGATGCGATCCACATAGGGCGCTCCTTCCAGCAGCAAGGCGGCCTGCGGCGGCACCAGCAGGTGGATGCTGGCTTGCGGGTGCGCCGCCCGAAGGGCCTGCAACGCAGGTGTGATGGTGAGCAGGTCGCCCATGTCGGCCAGCTTAACTGCCAGTATGCGCTTCAGGTTGGGCGATGCAACCGGCGCGGTCTGACGCGTATGACGCATGGCACAATTATAAAGCAAAAGCACGGAACGAGAAACACCCGCACCCACCGCAGCCACCATGCTCTTCGGGTTGCATACCCCATCCCCAATGGTTAGAATAGACTTACCCGCCGCAAGCTTGTGCGAACGCCGGGTCCGCAAAGGCCGAAGACTCCGGCGGGGTCAGGAGGAACAACGCTCATGGCCGTGCGATTTGGTGTGCTGGTGCCCCAAGGCTGGCACCTTGACCTTCAAGACATCCCCGATCCAGTACAGCAGTTCGAAGCCATGGTACGCGTGGGCGTGGAGGCCGAGAAGCTGGGCTACGACTCCATATGGGTTTACGACCACTTCCACACCGTGCCCACCGCCGAGCTTGCCACCAACTTCGAGTGCTGGATAGCCACCACCGCTCTCGCCAGAGCCACATCCCGCGTGCGCGTGGGCCAACTGGTCACCTGCAACAGCTACCGACCCCCGTCATTGCTCGCCAAGATGGCCTCGACCGTAGACGTGCTCAGCCACGGCAGGCTGGACTTCGGCATAGGCGCGGGTTGGTACGAAGAGGAATACGTGGCCTACGGCTATCCTTATCCGGATGGGCCAGAGCGACTGCGCATGCTCGCCGAGGCCCTGCAAATCTTCAAGGCGATGTGGACCGAGCCGTACGCCACTTTTGAAGGCAGATATTACCGAATAAAGGGTGCTATCAACGAGCCTAAGGGCGTGCAAAAGCCCCACCCACCCATCTGGATCGGTGGGGGTGGTGAGAAGGTGACCCTCAAGCTGGTAGCCAAGTATGGCGACGCCTGCAACATCGGTGGGATCAACCCTGATGTGTATCGTCATAAATTCGACGTGCTCAGGCAGCACTGCGAAGCCGTGGGGCGCGACTACAGCACGATTATCAAGTCGGCAGAGGTGTTCACCCATCTGGTCCTTCCGGGACAGACCCCTGAGGAAGCCACCGCCAAAGCACGCCGGGATGTGAGCAGGCTGGTGGGCCACGAAGTGAGCCTCGAAGAGTTCCGTCAGGGCAATTTCCGGGGATACCCGCAGGGCTTCATCGGCACGCCGGCGCAGGCCATTGAGGCCTTTGGCCGTCTGATTGAGGCCGGAGTAGAGTACTTCATAGTTTACCTGAACAACGTTGTGCATCTGCATACCCTGCGCGCCTTCGCTGAAGAAGTAATGCCCGCGTTCAAGAGTCGGCCCTGACGGGCTAATGCTAATTCCCCATGGAAAGGCTCTAAATCGTGGGGGGGTGAGAACCGGGGGACACCCCCGCGCCCCCGGCAGGGGAGTGCCCCTGCACCCCCGGTCAATGCGCAGGGGAAAGCTGACGATGAGGGTTGCGCACAAGCATCGCCATGGCGTAGAAGGCCATGACAGGGAGCAAGAGCAGATGGTAGCCGAGGAGCATGCTGAAGTATTCGAGCATGCCGCCGGCCATGATGCCCAGCAGGTTGGAGGCAAAGGCTATGTCGGCGGCCTGAGTGTCCCGGAACGAATGCGAGAATATGACGTTTGCCAGAAACACCGGAGCGAAAGCCAGCGCACTCGCCAGCACATAGCGCAGTGCTGGGTTCTCCAACAGCAGGGATTGTGGGGGAAGGGCCAGATTGAGTAGCAGCACCGCAAACAGCAAGGCATAGAAGGTCCACACGTGGCGCAACCGGAAGCGACTGTTGACCAGCACGGCAAGCAACACACTGCTCAAGATTGCGAAAAACACCAGCGAGTTGACCAGCCATGTCGTGCCGAACAGCAGTGAGAAGGTGGTCAGGCTCTTCACTTCCAGCAGGGCGAAGGCCGCCCCGAGGAAGAACATGTGCCAGTCGAAACGGCGCAGCGTAGTTCGGGGGGCGAAGGCCAGCACCCCCAGCATCGAGATGGCCCCTATCACAGTCAGGGCCGCTATGTACAGCGCGGGAAAACTGCGCTCTCTCAGATAGAGGAAAGGCCAGTCGTCTGTAGCGGGGGTCCGCCCGGTCAATGGATAATAGCCTTCGCCTATCACCCTCAGGCCTCCGTCTGCCGGGGCGTTTTCGGTGTAAGGCCCGAACCGATCAGGAGGCAGGGTGTTGAGCCTCGGCCCTGCCATTATCACCGCGGCCCGGCCCCAGCCACCATACGTGGACACCAGAGGCTCTTGCCCAAACGTCCTGCCCACCATGCCCGCCAGCCGATCTATGAGCCACTGCTCCCGATAGTAGTTGTACAGCACCAACACCCCCTCCTCGGTCAAGTGGTCGCGCGCCGACTCGATCGCTTCCTGCGTGAGCAAGAAGCTCTCAAGGCGCAGGCTGGTAACGCTGGAGGTAAGGGTGAGAGAGTCGGGCAGGGCGAATATTATCAAATCGAACTTTTCGTCGCTGTTGCGCAGGTATGCGCGTCCATCATTGATAACCACGCGCACACGTCGGTCGGCGTAGGGTCGATCGGGGTGCAGTTGCGCACCCAATTGCTGGATGACCGGGTCTATCTCCACAGCCGTTATATCCCCGACCCCATAGGCCAGCGCCGTCGCCACGTCCGACCCACTGCCGGCGCCCACTATGAGCACTTTGTCGAACGCATGGGCGGGAAATATCTCGTACAGCCGTCGGTAGAACGGCTCCTTATACTGCCACGGAATCATGGACTGATGGCCGCCCGCGTTGTTGACATCTATTATGTAGCCGGTAGGCTCGGCTCTGTGCAGCAGGATTTTGTAATAGGGCGACCAATAGGCCCCCCACTGCAACTGGAACGCGATGGCAATGCTTGCCAGCATCAACCCCCCGACCGAGAGCATGGCTCGCCTGTCTGCCAGAAGCAACACCGGCACCGCAAGTATGGCGAACCACACAACTGGAGGGAGTGAGAAGAGGGCAATGCAGAAGAAAGCCGCAATACCCGCCAGACTACCGAGGATGTCAAAGGTATAGGCTGTGAGGGGCTTGACCTGCGTGAACAGCAAGCCCAGAGGGCGGCTCAGCGGAATGAAGGTGAGGGCCACCAACCCGAACACCAGCGGCAGTATAAAGAAGCTCTCGGTGCGCGCGCTCTGCGTCTCGGCCACGCCGAAGTACAGCAGTTCCGTAGAGCTCAGGCGCAGTTCGAAGCGGTTCACGGCTACCACCAACACCAGCAGGAGCAACAGCAGTGGAAACGGGGGCAGCACGAAATTCTTGCGCCGCGCCGACAGAATGCCCAGCCCCATGCCGAGGAACGACGCGAGCAGGATGACATTGTTGAAGTAACTCAGATAGCGCACATATGAAGGGATCCAGCGGATGCACAACAACTCAAAGAAGAGCACGGCAAAAGACACCAGAAAGATTCTGGCGCGTGGGTCTGTAACCAAAGGCCTATCCGGTGTCTCCAGATATCCGAGTAGGTCGCGCATTGCACCCTGTATTCAGCAATCCGCGTTCCCAAGTGCTGAGTGCCACTCCATCTCTTAGCGCTTTGCGTGCAAGGAGATGAGGCCCTCCGGCCCTCTCCTTTCCCACCCAACAGCTTGCATGAATATGCGCTAATCCTCGGGCCTATGCTGGATGTGCACCATGTGCTCAAGGCAGCGCTGGCCGAGCGACCCGCTGGCGATCCTGTGCTCGACGCGCTGTAGCACGCGATCGGAAGCCTCGCCCATCACCTCGTAACAGGCACGGAGAGGGTGCCCTGAGAAGATAGGCCGGCATCTGCGTGCCCTCCTTGCTGGCCCAAGCTCTACACTACACACCAAAATGCCCTAATCTGGTATATTGTGTGCCAGAAGGAGGGCATGCATTGAACCACACTTTTCAGGTGGCGCGGTATGGCACGATGGCTACCGTGTGGACCTATGGGTTTTTGCTCATTTTCGCTTTTTACGCCATGCTGGTTATCGTGCCCCTCGTAAACGGCAGCACACCCAACGTGATGGATGTAGCGGTGGCCGTGCTGCTGGCCGCGCTCATCATCTATGCATGGGTACGCTCGGTCAAGCGATACCGGATAGAAGGCGACCACCTTGTGATCGAAAGGGCCGGGCCGGGCCGGGTGCACATCACCCTTGATAAAATTGAGACCGCCGAGTTCCAACCGGACCTAGGCTCGTTTTACAACACACGCCCATTTGCGCTGGGCGGGTTGTTCGGGTGGGCAGGCGAGGCCCGTGTGCGGAAGCCCACGGACATACAGTCTCTGGAAGCCGCGGTGTACGGCACAAATCCTCGTAAGGCGGTGCTGCTCAAGCTGAAAGACGGGCGCTCGGTAATCGTCACACCCGAAGATCCCGAAGCGCTGGTAGCCGCCTTGCGTAGTCGCACGCCCAAATGGTTGGCATCGCGCTCCGGTGGCAGGCAGGCCGCAGGCGCCCAAAGGAATAGAAAACCCAGACGCAAAAAGTAGTGTTCGCCAACAAGGGGGTGCAGGGGTGCTCACTTGCCGGTGGGTTACCCTGTGGGTGTGAGGGTGTCGCCGGTTCCCTCATCCCCTGAGCTTATCCCATGCCGCCGATCAGGCTGACTGCCAGCCCAGCCAGTGCGCCGACCAGCACCAGCCACGCCGAGTTGACCCTGAAGCGAAGCAGTAACAGCGCCGAAGTCAGGGCCAGCAGTGCGGTCCACCAGTCCACTACCGCCGACCGAGCCAGCTCCCACGTGACCGCCGCCATCAGCCCCAGCGCGGCCACGTTCACCCCGTCCAGCAGTGCGCCCACCCACACAGAGCGCCGCAGCCTCGGTATGAGCGGGCCGGTCAGGGCCACGAACACGAATGAGGGCAGGAAGATACCCAGCGTTGCCAGCGCCGCCCCCGGCAAGCCCGCGAGCACGTATCCTATGAAGGTGGCTGTGGTGAACACCGGGCCGGGCGTGAACTGGCCCACCGCCACAGCATCCAGAAGCTGGCGGTCGGTCAACCAACCGAACCGTTCCACGAAGTCGTTGCGCAGGAAGGCCAACAGCACATAGCCGCTCCCATACAGCACCGACCCGATCTTCAGGAACGTGAGGAACAACAGCCACAGGTCCACCGACCGACTCTGAAGCCAGTGCACCGGCCACCCGCTCTGCCAACCTGAAGCGGCTGCGAGAGGTACGAGCGCCAGCATGCCTGCGTGGTTCCCTGCATTACGCCACAGGCTCCGCCATAGACGGTGGGCGTTGCGTATCAGCGCCACCAGCACCCCGGCCCCGAACAGCAGGGCTATCTCGTTCATGCCCAGCAGGTACAGCGCCAGCGTGCCCAGCCCCACCGCCGCCAGCAGTGGCCCCTTCACCGCGGTCTTCGCCAGACCCCACAGTGCCTGCACCACTACGGCGATTATCACCGGCTTGATGCCATACAACAGCCACTCGGCCGCGGGCGTGGTACCATATTCGACGTACAGGTAAGCCAGCGCCAGCACGATCAGCGCGGCGGGCAGTATAAACAGGGTGCCGGCCACCACCAGCCCACGCCAGCCCGCCTTCACCCGACCAACGTGTATCACCATCTCGGTGGAGTTGGGGCCGGGGATCAGGTTGGTCGCGCCCAACAGGTCCAGAAACTGCTCGTCGGTGAGCCACCTGCGCCGCACCACCACCTCATCTCTGAGCATGGCGATATGCACCGCAGGCCCGCCGAACGCCGTG
>DAOTTC010000127.1:0-1589 GCA_034437815.1 Chloroflexia bacterium
CCAACGCTTATCTGGTGTACCGGCTGGTGGTCGCGCTGTGGCATTCACACATGCAGGGGCAGAGGGAACCGGGGGCACGGGTGCAGAAGGCATGGGACAGCGAGTTGGGATTGGGCAGTTGGGCAGGGCTGGCAGGGGCGCTGATATTCCTGCTCAACCCGCACCATGCCGAGACTGTGTCGTGGGTGGCGGCGGTGGCCGACCTGCTGGGCGCGTTGTGCGCGCTGGGGGCGCTGATGCTGTTCGTGCGCTTTCTCAGGTCGGGCGGTTTGGTGCGATTGGCCGGGTCGGGTGTGCTGTTCGCGGTGGGCCTGCTGGCTAGGGAGACCGCGGCGCTACTGCCGGTGCTGGCACTGCTCTATGCGGGGGTGTTCTATCGGCGTGCAGTGGTGGGCCGCGTGGCCGGAGCTTTTGCAGTTTATGGGGCCATGCTGGTGGCATACGCGGGGGTGCAGATGGCCGGCAGGCCACCGGGGGTGGGGGCCGTGGCGCGCGGGGGCCTGCAATTCCACCCACTGCACCTCGATTCGATACTGCTGGGCATACTGGATTACGTGCACGGGCTGGTGCCGGGCGGTCACCTGCTGGCTCAGCAGTCGCTGGACGTGCTCAGGGTGCTGGTGTGGGTGGAATGGGCGGTGCTGGCGCTGGCGGCCCTTGCCCTGTGGAAGGCAGGCCAGCGCGTGGTGCTGTTCGGCCTCGGCTGGCTGTTGGTCAGCCCGCTGGTGTTCGTGTTCTTCACCCCGCCCACCGACCGCTACTTCTACCTGCCGTCTGTCGGCTACGCTATCCTTGCGGCAGGCCTGCTTGCCGGTGTGCTGGAGGCATCCCTCAACCGGCACAGGGATGGAGCTGTGAAGGCGGCGGTGGCGGGGCTGGCGGCTGTGCTGGTGGTGTGGCAGGGGGTAGCGCTGGCCGGCAGGGTGGGCCAGTGGCAGGCGGTGGGCCACGCCAGCGGCGGGGTGCTCCACGACATAAAGCAGGCCGTGTCCCACCCGCCCGACCACGCCGCGTTCTACTTCGTGGACCTGCCGCCCTTTATTGACGGCGTGCCCGCCTTCCAGAACGCCCTGCCCTATGCCGTGCAGTTGGCCTACGGCAACCCCACCCTCTCTGCTCGCTCGGTCACCTGCGAACAACTCCAACAGGTGCCGCCCGAACCCCACAGCTACATCTTCCGCTTCAAGGGCGACGGTGTGACCCGCCTGACCGACAGGGCGCAGTGCCTGCCGCGCTGACTGCACTCACCCTCAGGCACTGGCCGCACGCTCCAGCTCGCCCAGCAGGTCGTCCAGATCGAGGGGGTCGGTGACCATGGCTATCCTGCCGTTGTCGCGGGGCCACTCCGAGGGGTCGCGGTCGCGATATATCTCGATGCCGTTGCCGTCGGGATCGTGCAGATATATGGCCTCGCTCACCCCGTGGTCCGACGCACCGTCTATGGGCCAGCCGTGCGCTATGATGCGGGCAAGGGCACGGGCCAGTTCCAGCCTGCTGGGGTACAGGATGGCGAAGTGGTACAGGCCGGTGCTGTAGCGGGGCGGGGGTGGCGCGCCGCGGCTCTCCCACGTGTTCAGGCCGATGTGATG
>DAOTTC010000128.1:0-2376 GCA_034437815.1 Chloroflexia bacterium
AACTAGCCGCTGGCCGGTTACTCCAGCCAGTCGGGGCTATTGACTAACCTAAGCCCCATTTGTGTCCAACCCGAAGGGCGCAGTACACTTTGCTGATCACTCAGATAATTGTGGCAGGCACCGCCACACACTATCCACTCTAGAATTAGAAGCAGGGATATGAATATGGGCATAGAGTTCCGGACAGTACTGGGGAAGTTATGGGTCAGTTAGGACGATTGGAGCGGGCGGCCAGTCTGCAACTCATGAGCAGACAGGGTGTGGATGTGTTGGTGGTTGGTGGGGGTATTACGGGTGCAGGGGTGGCTCTGGAGGCCGCTTTACGCGGCTACCGTGTGGGTCTGGTGGAAAAGGCCGACTTCGCGAGTGGTACCAGCAGTAGGTCAACCAAGTTGGTTCATGGGGGCCTGCGATATCTGGCGCAGTTTGATCTGGGCCTCACCCATGAGGCGCTTGTGGAGCGCGATATCCTGATCAAGAACGCCCCGTTCCTTGTCAGCCCGATCGGCTTTGTACTGCCGGTTTACAGAGGTGGCCGACGGCCCCTGAACCTGCCTGTTGCTCCACCCTTTGGGTTCGGGCTACGCTATATGTTGGGCGCTGGACTGCTTCTGTACGACCTGTTGGCGGGTAGTTTGCGGGCACGTCGTCACAAGCGGATAGGGGCACCTCGTGCCATGCGCCTTGTACCCTGCCTGCGAGGCAATGGACTGCTTGATGCCTTCGTGTACTACGATGCCCAGACTGACGATGCCCGCCTCACCATTACTGTCATACGCACTGCCGCAAAGCATGGTGCACTTGTTGCCAACCACGCCGAGGTTACGGGTTTCGAACAGAATCATGGGCGCATAACGGCTGCCAGAGTCTATGACCATCTGAGCGGTAACACACTGACTATCAATGCCCGAATAGTGGTCAACGCTACAGGTGTTTTTGCGGCGCGGGTCGAAGAGCTGGCTGGACCTTCTATGCTTCGCATCAGACCGGCCAAGGGAGTGCACCTGACTGTATCCAGAGAAGCCCTCAAGATGACCCGCCATGCTGTGGTGCTGCCGGAGACTGAAGACGGGCGTTTGCTGTTTGTTGTGCCATGGGGTGCGCGGGTCACTGTAGGCACGACCGATACTGAAGGTGGGGATATAGACCACCCACGTGCCGAGGCGGAGGATGTGCGCTATCTGCTCCGTCACATCCACCGATACATGCGCTGTCAGCTGAAGGAGAGCGACATTATCAGTGTATGGGCCGGTTATCGGCCACTGGTCAGCTCGCTTGACAGCAAAGTGCGGTCCTCTCAGCTGTCTCGCACTCATGCTGTGCTGGATGGTCCGGGTGGTATGGTGAGCATCGTGGGGGGCAAGCTTACTACTTACCGGCGCATGGCTCAGGATACGATGGACCATGTGGATTCTAAATTGCGCGGCTCTCGCGGTAGCATGCAGAGGCCGCGCAGTGTGCAGCTGACGTCTCGCAGCCTGCGATTGGAAGGGGCTGAAAGCTGGAAAGAGGCGCTTGAACAGGTAAGGCTGGAAGCTCCCTGCATGGGCCTGAGCGCTGATACGGTGCACAGACTGAAGCTGTATGGCTCGGCCTGTAAAGTTATACTCGATCTTGTCAGGCAGGAACCACAGCTTGCCGCTCGCATCGTGCCCGACTTGCCATATATAATGGCTGAAGTGGTGTATGCCTGCCGCTATGAAATGGCTGTACAGCTGAGCGATGTGCTGGATCGTCGGTTGCGCATCAGCATCGAAGATCGGGCGCACGGTACTGTTGCGGCAACCCGCGTCGCTGAATGCATGGCGCGGGAGCTTGGCTGGAGCGCTTCTTACACTGCCGGGCAGGTGGCCGCTTACATTGACTTCGCAAACAGCCTGTCGGTGCGATCGGTAATGGCTAATGGGTGAGGATAAGATGCTGACAGGTTCAGATTCCGCAATCCACAGTTCGCATTCTGGCGATGGCTACATTCTGGCCCTTGATCAGGGGACCACCAGCTCTCGTGCTATCGTGTTCGACAGGCAGGGCCGCGTAATTGCCCTGCGCAGTCGAGAGTTCGATCAACTCTATCCACACCCCGGATGGGTGGAGCACCGACCGGACGATATCTGGTACAGCCAGCTGGAGGTTGCTCGGAGGGTGCTGACCGATGCTGGCCTTACCATAAGCGATATTGCGGCTGTGGGCATTGCTAACCAGCGCGAGACCACCCTGCTGTGGGAGCGAAGCAGTGGGCGACCGGTGTACAATGCCATCGTGTGGCAGGACCGACGCACCGCCGATTACTGCGATGAGCTTAAGCGCAAAGGATGGGAAGCCAGAATCAGGCAGAAGACCGGTCTGGTAATAGACCCTTACTTCAGCGCCACCAAG
>DAOTTC010000129.1:0-5196 GCA_034437815.1 Chloroflexia bacterium
GGCGCAGCCGGGAGGCATGCCTCCCGGCTGCGCCTTTGCCGTGTATACAGATACAAGGTACAAGTGCCTGCGCTCCGGCGGGTGGCGGCACAACAGCAAGACAGCATGGCTGCCCTGCACGCGTGCGCTTCTCGTACGCCAGATGGTTTACTACTGCGCGGCAACAGCCATCTTGTTGAACTTCGCCATCAGTCTGGATTTACGGCGAGCGGCTTGGTTGCGGTGGATGATGCCCTTGTTGGCGGCTTTGTCGAGCGCGCTGATGGCACGCACCACAGCCTCGCCGGCGCCCTCTATATCCCCTTCGGCGATCTCGCGCACTGCTGTGCGTACATAGGTCTTCAGAGCTGAGCGCACCGGCTTGTTGCGCCTGCGCTTGCGCTCATTGGAACGTATCCTCTTGATTGCAGATCGGGTGTTAGCCAAGTATCAACGACCTCCATATGACGATAAGCGAACCTGTGCCTGAAATACCGGTTTCGCAGTTCGTTAGCCTGTTCATCAATGTGGGAATGCACCCCTGTTTCAGAGCCAAGCATGATTATATCAAAGCCCGCGCTAAAAAGCAACCTGCCCCCGGGGGTGCGGGGTATCCCCCGGTCCCCCGGTCCCCCGGTCCCCCACTTGTCTGCCCAACAATTTATAGCCTTGCTATGGAGAATTGGCAGTACATCCGACCATAACTGATGTACATTCATGCACGATGTTTGTGGAGGGTTGCGCCCTCCACAAACCCCATCATCTGGGGAAAGGAAAGGGCCGGGGAGGGCACAGCCCTTCCCAAGCTCCCGTCAACCCTCATGCAGGGTTATGAAATGGTGCTACACACATCCGCAGGCTGTGCCATGGGCGGCGAATATCTGTTGGTTGTACAGGTCTACGACCTGAGCGGCAATGTTGCGCCACGAGTACTGGGAGGCATGCTTTGCCGCTTGCTCGCCCATGCGACGGCGCAGCTCAGGGTTCTTCAACAGCTCGAACACCCGCTCCGCGAGGGCAAAGTGGTTTTCTTCAGGCACGAGGAAGCCGGTCTGCCCATCCTTGATGGTGTACGACAGGCCCCCCACGTTGGAGGCGACCACCGGCGTACCCGAAGCCATCGACTCCACGGCGACCAACCCGAACGACTCGTAGTGCGAGGGCATGATGGTGATGTCCGCCGCCGAGTAATACAGGGGCAGCATCTCCTGTGGCTTGGAGCCGACGAACTGCACCTGATCTTGTAGGTTCAGGTCGCGGTGAAGCTCCACGATGCGCCGCAACTCGGCGTTCTCCTCTTCGGTCTGGCCGCCACCGCCCACCACCAAAGCTTTGAGGTTGCGTCCGGAGCAGGTGCGGCTGACCACGGCCACCGCTTCCAGCAGCGTATCCAACCCTTTGAGCCGCTCGATGCGCCCCACGAACAGCAGGATGGGGGTGTCGAGATCGGGCAGGCCAAGCTGGCGGCGTACCTGCGCCCGGTCACGTGGGTAGAACAGCTCTGTGTCCACGCCCGCGGGTATCACCTCGATTTTGTGGGCATCCGCCCCATAGCACCATACCATCTGCGCTTTCTCCAGAGGCGTCGCGGCCACCAGACGGTCGGCCCGGCGCATGACCTCGGCCTCCACTTCGATGCGCAGATCAAGCTCACGCTCGGCTGCTGACTTGGCCACTCGGTTCTTGAGCTGGCCGAGGGTGTGGAACATCTGCACCATGGGCACGCCCCACAGCTCAGCCAGCCTGTAGGCTACCGGCCCGGATACCCAGTAGTGCCCGTGAATCAGGTCGTAGCGTATGCCCTCCTGCACTGCAAATTCGTGTATGCCGTGGGCGAACTGGTCTATGTGGTCTATGAGCTTGTATTTGTTATACGGGGCTTTGGGGCCTGCGGGCAGGTGTACCACCCGCGCGCCGGGGCCAAGAGGTTGTATCTGGTCGGTGAACTCGTCCTGAAAGCGTGTGAACACGTCCACGCTTTTGCCAAGCCGACCCAGTTCACGGCTGAGCTCTCGCACGTATACGTTCATGCCGCCCGTCTCGTGCCCCCCCAGCAAACCCTGTGGGCAGGCCAACGGGCAGGTATGCATGCTTATCATTGCTATCCTGCACATGTTTTTGGTGTCCTCGTATGTCAATGCTGTAGTTTGTTGTGTGCCAGCACTAGCATGCTCTATGCCAGCATTGCATCGCCGGCGGCGATCAAACCTCGATATACATAGGTTGTTCTGGCACCGAAGTCGTACTTGTACGGCTCGTCGCCTCGTAAGAAGTCGAAGTATTTGATACCCTGAAGTATGGCTTTGTGTATGCGATAGGCAAGCAGGGCTACCCCGGCACTGTAGGCCGCGAACTTAGGGTCGTAGCCGGAGTTGTACAGGTAAAGCCGATCGCCATAGTGGTATGAGAGGTAGGCGGAGGCAGGCTCGCCCCCGATCTCCAGTATCGCCAGATCCAGCCAGTCCGTATCTATGAGGCTGTCGGCCATGTCTAGAAAGAAACCCTGCATGCGCGGGTCCATGAAGCGTGCTTTCTCAGCCCCGCTCTTACGGTGCAGATCGAGGAAGGTGCGCATCTTGGCGGTCATGGCATCGTGGTTGCGGCGGGGCACGAGATACCAGCGCACATCATCGCGCCCCTCCAACTTGCGCACCTTACGGCGAAGTTCATGGCGGTCCTTCTTCTTCAGGCTCATCAAATAGCTATCCCACGAGTCGGGCAGTGGCAGCACCGGGCAGACATCTTCCGGGAACACCTGAGCCTGTAGGCCGCGCCTGCCCACCACATCAGGCAGCACCTGCCATGATGGAGAGAAACCCGGCAGCGAGTGCAGGTCTATGACGTCCCATTGGTCGCGGTGGGCAAGCAGGTAGTCCAGCACCACACCCCATACCTCGGCCAGCCTGTGGGGTGGGCATATCACGTCGAGGTAGTCGGCCACCTCGATATTGCCCACCATACGCACTATGCGCAAGGGTGGTCCTTCGCCGGTGGGGCGCGGTACGCGCGGGGTGTAGGGCCGAGCGGGTGGGAGCGGCTCCAGAGCAACAAAAAGAGGAGCGATGCCCACCAGCGCTCCCCCGGTGTCCCGGATGACCAGCAGATGAAGTTGACAGCCGTCCGGCGCCCCGAAATGCCGCCACCATAGAGATTGCCACTGCCACGTCATGAACACTACATTGGACGCCGAGGAGTGCAGGAGGTCCTGCCACTCTTGCTTTGTGACCAGCGCACCCTCGGAGAGGCTATCCCCGATGGCTTTCTCGAAATCTCCTGAAGTCTCAACGGTGAGGGTTGGCCGTATTGATACCATTCTCTGGAAACTCACCTCGCTGTGATCGTCCACGTGTGGGAGGACTTAGATTACTTAGATTAAGGTTATCGTTGTCGTTGCAACGTAATCATTATAACGTAACATGGACACCACGCGCATCAGCCCGCAGAGGTAAAGCGCCCTTCCCACCAAGGAAGTGGTTGGTGCTTATACCAATCATCTTATCCGAGCAAAGACGGTAAATACCGGGGGTGCAGGGGCGCTCCCCTGCCGGCAAGTACCCTCTGGGTGCGGGTGCGGGGGTATCGGCGTCCCCAGTTGTCTTCTCCCCACGATTTATAGGTTATGCACGAGAGGGTAGAAGTTATGCCAATCGAGCCTCTTTATGCGACCCTGTTAAGGGTGGGGCTGGCATCATGATAAAGTACAAGCGCAAAGACGGCCCGGGCTGTTAGATATCCGGGCCGTCTTTGCGCCTGTTCCATGGCGGGGATGAGGGGACTCGAACCTCTCACAGGGGTGGAGTAGGGGGGACTCGAACCCCCGACCTTCTCAATGCCATTGAGACGCGCTCCCAACTGCGCCACTACCCCGTTATGAATCAGGGCCGCATAAGCGCCCGCGTATGTAATTATACAGAATTGGCCCCACAGCGTCAAGCTGATATAATGCACGTGTATGACCTCGCACGTGCGCATAGGCATTAACGCCCACCTGCTAGCATTCACTGCGAACTACCGGCAGGCCGGTTTGAGCCGGCACATCTGCGAACTGTTGTTGCGGGTGCCCGTGGTCGAGCCGCGCTGGCACTTCACCGCTTTCGTGGGCAATGGCAGGGTGCCGCACAGCTTCCTTTCGGCCAAGCCGGGCAACCTGCGCCTTTCGGCCAGCCACCTGCCCACCTCCAAGCCTCCGGTGCGTATCATGTGGGAGCAGGCGGCCCTGCCCATCGCCACTATGCGCGAGCGGCTGGACCTGCTGCACTGCCCGGTGAATGTGCGCCCCGTGCTGTTCTGTGCCTGCCCTGTGGTCGTCACCGTTCACGACCTGATATTCCTGCTGTACCCGCGCAACTTCCACCCGGCCAAGCGCCTGTACCTCACTGTCGCCACCGGTCACTCGGTCCGGCGAGCCGCACGCGTCATCGCCGTATCCGAGGCTACGCGCAAGGATTTGATCCGTTTGCTGGGCGTGAAGCCTGAGCGCGTGGTCACCGTATACAACGGGGTGGGGGAGCAATTCAGGCCGCTGGATGAGGATGTGCTCGGTGAATTCGCGGCACGGCAGGGCATAAAGGGCCGAGTGGTGCTGTATGTGGGCACGCTTGAACCCCGCAAGAACTTGATCATGCTGATCAGGGCGTTCCGCAGGCTCACCGACAACCCTGCTCTTGAGGACGTGACGCTGCTCATCGTCGGCAGTAAGGGCTGGTACTATGATGAGATATTTGCCGCCGCCGATCAGTCGGGTCTGGTGGAAAGTGGGCGTGTGCGCTTCCTCGGGCGCGTGCCCGAGGAACACCTGCCGCTGTGGTATAATATTTCTAGCGCCTTCGTTTACCCGTCCAAATATGAAGGGTTCGGCCTGCCGGCGCTGGAAGCAATGGCCTGTGGCACGCCCGTGATCGCATCCAACACCTCCTCGCTTCCGGAAGTGTTGGGCGAGGCAGGCATCCTGCTGGACCCGGACGATGTGGGTGCGTGGGCGCAGGCGATGGAGCGCGTGCTGGTAGACGAGCCTTTGGCACGCCAGATGCGGCATAAGGGTTTGAGGCAGGCGGGCAAGTTTAGCTGGCAGCGCACAGCGCAGCATACCGCGGCGGTATACCGGCAAGTGCTGGGCTGGGGTAGAACCTGAACTTAGAGCGTGTTATGAACTTTGAGCAAGTAGGCGTGCAAGCTCAACATAGCGAGCACCCATCAGAATAGCAAAGGCAACAAGAT
>DAOTTC010000130.1:0-12721 GCA_034437815.1 Chloroflexia bacterium
CACCATACAGGAGACCCTGCGCGAGGTCATCAGGTGCACCCGCGAGCGCATCATCATCAACACCTTCATGCTGGAGCGCAGTTACTACATGGCCGACTTCGTGGAGCAGATGACCAAGATCAACCGGGGCCGGGCCTTCTATGCCACGCCTGAAGCGCTGGGCGAGTATATACTGGTGGACTACGTGGCCAGCAAGACCAAGCGGATAAGCTAGCTGTAAGTGTCAGAGGGTTAGAGGCAGAGGCCGGCACAAAGGTGGCCCTTGTGGCCGTCCCATACAACACATGACACATCATGACACATGACACATGACACATGACATACAACACCCAAGGGCACCCACGAGGGGTTGCCCCTACATTGCTGTATAATCAACCCATGCAGATGAGCCACCTCAGGGCCGTGCTCTTCGACCTCGACGGCACCCTCATCAACTCCATTGACCAGATCGTAGCCTGTTGGCAACACGCTGTGCGCACCTGTCTGGGGCGAGAGATCAGCCGCGAAGAGGTATTGCCCACGCTGGGCCGCGCCCTGCTCGAATGCTTCGAAGAGCTGGCCCCCGGCAGGGGCGAGGAACTGCGCCAAGCGTACCGCGCTTACCAGAAGATCACCCACGACCATATGGTCACGCCGGTGTCTGGCACCCGCGAGGCGCTGGAGCGCCTGCGGGCGGCGGGCATAACCCTCGGCATAGTCACCTCCAAGGGCCTGCCGATGACCATGGAAGGCCTCAACCTGTTCGGTCTGGCCCCTTACTTCGACGTGCTGGTCACCTATGAGGATACTGAGAGACACAAACCCCACCCCGACCCCTTGCTGGTGGCCGCACAGCGCACAGGCATCGAGCCCGCCAACACCCTCTACGTGGGCGACGCTGTTGTAGACATTCAGGCGGGCAAAGCTGCGGGCACTTGGACCGCAGGCGTCACTTGGGGTGCGAGCACCCGCGACGCCCTCGCCGCGGCATGCCCCGACTACATCTTTGACAGCATGGAAGAGCTTGCACATGCGGTCGTGGGTGGGACGCGCGACCTCAGGCCCATGCGAAGTGCCGGCTGAGCGCCACCCAGCTCAGCCTCAAACTGCCATACCCGACCGCAGGCACCGGCAATTGATCATATGGGTTCAGATTCAAAACAACCGAAGAAAGCGGGCATCACCACCGAGCACTCAGCGGGCGGCGTGGTCTACCGGCGCAACACCCGTGGCTATGACATTATCGCCGTGCAGCGCGCCCGCCACGGCGACTGGTCACTCCCCAAGGGCCACATCGAACCGGATGAGACCCCGGAGCGGGCAGCCCTGCGCGAGGTGAAGGAGGAGACCGGCCTCGATGCGCGCATCATCGCCCCTCTGGGCGAAGTCGTGTACTTCTACCGCCGCCCCCAGCACGGCCTCACCCGCAAAACGGTGACCTACTACCTGATGGAGGCCACCGGTGGTGAACTGGCCGGCCCCTCGTGGGAGGTGTCAGAGGTGCGCTGGGTGCCCATCGCCGAGGCCCCAAACTTGCTCAGCTACGACAACGACAGACAACTCGTGAGCAAGGCGGCGTCCCTGCTGGATGCCCATGCCAACGGACGACCGGCAAACTGATGGGAAGCACAGGTGAGCACCCCTGCCGGGGGGTTATCCCCAAATCCGTCCCACGATACTTCACGGCACTTCGTGTGCAACAGCAGGAAAAAGGGACTTGGGGAGGGGAGGGCGGGGCACAGCCCTCCCCGGCTCGCCTCTTCCCCTCAGCATCTGGCATGAATATGCACTAGGGAGAAGTCGGTATAACGGGCATGAGTGTGCCTCATGAGTACGTACGGCTATGTTCTACGACCGAGCTACAATCTATGTGCAGGCAGGCAAGGGGGGCGACGGCAGTGCCTCGTTCCGACGCGAGAAGTATGTGCCACGCGGCGGACCGGACGGGGGCGACGGCGGGCGTGGCGGCAGCGTGTACCTGCGCGTCAACCCCGACCTGAACACCCTGCTGCCCTTCCACTATAAGCAGCACTTCAAGGCCGAGGACGGCGGCAACGGCGCGAGCAGGCAAAGGCACGGCAGGGCAGGCCGAGACCTGTACATAGACGTGCCCCCCGGCACCTTCGTCGAGGTGGTGGACGAAACCTCCCCTTCGGGGGTGCCCGTGGTGGTGTTGCAGGCTGATCTCGTGCGCCCCGGCCAAACCCTGTTGGTGGCGCGCGGCGGGCGCGGTGGGTTGGGCAACGTGCACTTCGCCACCCCCACCCGGCAGGCCCCACGCTTCGCCGAGAAGGGCGAGCCGGGTGAGGCGCGCACCGTGCATCTGGAACTCAAGCTCATCGCCGACGTGGGGTTGGTGGGCTACCCAAACGTGGGCAAATCCACCCTGCTCGCCTCGGTGAGCGCCGCCAGACCTAAGGTGGCTGATTACCCATTCACCACCCTTGAGCCGATGCTGGGCGTGGTGGAGGTGGACGGCTACACCTTCGTCATGGCCGACATCCCCGGCTTGATCGAGGGAGCCAGCCGCGGCGCGGGGCTGGGGCTGGAGTTCCTGCGCCACATCGAACGCACCCGCCTGCTCTTGCACGTGGTGGACGGTTCGGCGGGATTGTGGCACCACGCGTACCCACCCACCGAAGCCCAAGCCCCCGGTATGAGCGAGGCCGGGCCGCCCCCACAGCCTTCGCATCCCGCGCAGACCACCGACCCCATCGCCGATTTCGTGCGCATCAATGCCGAACTTGCCGCCTACGACCCAGAACTGGCCCACAAGCCTCAGATAGTAGCCATCAACAAGATAGACATCCCCGGGGTGCGCGAACGCCTGCCTGAGCTTATGAGGCGGTTCAAGGAGATGGGCTACAGCGCTTATCCCATCTCGGCGGCCACCGGCGAGGGGGTGAAGGAACTTATGCGGGCCGTGGCCGCGAAACTGCGTGAACTGCCCCGCCCCGAATGGGTTGAAGAGGCTGAGGCCAAGGAAGAGGAAGAGGAGGCAGTCGTGCGCCCGCGCTCGCGTTATGCGGCGGCTGAGACCCGGCGTTTCGAGGTGATCCCGGAGGGCCGGGGCATGTACCGCGTGCGCGGCCCACGCGTGGAGCGCCTTGCCACCGTCACCGACATGGACAACCCCTTCGCCGTAGAGCGGTTGGAGAGCGAGCTTGACAGGCTGGGCGTCACACAGGCGCTACGTGATGCGGGCATACAGCCCGGCGACACGGTGGTCATCGGTGACGCCGAACTGGAGTGGGGAGAGGAGGCGTGGCAGCGCTTCGGCCCCACCCCTCCGCGCCGCCGCAAAGGCCCCGGCAAGCAGAAAAGCTAGTGGTTGCTCCTACCCGTGCCCGCGCCGGGGCTTGCCCCGGCCCCTCTGGTGGATTGGGCCCATGCCAATGGGGGTTGGCAGAGGGCACCACATGACCAATGATGGTGCCGATTTACGGAGCGCAGGTGGGCAGCGCGCTCCCGGTTGACATGCGGTCTTGTGCGGGGTGGGGGCCGTGGGGTATGAGCGTTCGCTTATGCGCCTTCCTCCGAGGGTGGGGGCCGGCCCCGATTATTGGCGAGACTACTATCCGAAAACCCCTTGACATTTTCGAAAGACCTTGCTATTAAATTAATCGGAATTAGCACTTAATCGGAATTAGCACTCGACAGGTGAGAGTGCTAACGGCTGGTCCCGGACCCACCAGTCGGTATGCGGGTGTAAGCATATTACCAAGATCATGATCATGAGGAGGTGATGTGCTATGCTGGCATACAACCTGATCCGCAACCCCTTCACACCCTTCACAACCGACCTCACTACTTCCCTGTGGCGTGAGATGTCGCGCCTTCAGGATGAGATGAACCGCTTCCTGTCCCGTTTCTATCGCTGGCAGCCTGACACGGCTCCGTTCCCTGCAGTCAACATCTGGACCAACGACGAGCAGGCAGTAGTGACCACCGAACTGCCGGGTGTTGAACTCAACGATCTGGACATCTCGGTGGCGGGCAACACCCTTACCATCCGCGGCACTCGCAAGGCCGAGCAGGTCCAGAACATCGTGACCTATCACCGGCAAGAGCGGGGCTGCGGCAACTTCACCCGCGTGGTGCAACTGCCGTTCAATGTGGAGCCTGATCAGGTGCAAGCCACGATGAAGAGCGGTGTGCTGATCATAACCCTGCCGCGAGCCTATGCTGAGCGGCCTCGCAGGATCGAGATCAAGGCCGCGTAAGCTCAGGCCCCGCGGCCCGTTAGCCACTAACGGTAACAGCAACTAGGCTGAAAGGAGGTGGTAGCTATGGTAGCCGAGGTCAACACCTATGAGAATGTCCCTGTGCCTACCAACACCAACGAGGCGCAGAATCCGCCCGTGAGCAACGCTCCACACGCTAACGGCTCGACCGCCACTGTGACCATGCAAGCTCCTGCCACCGACACGCCGGTGCAGGTACAGGTGCAGCCGACCGGTGCGCTGGAGACCACGGCCCCCTACGGTGTGGAGCGCACCCGCGCCGGCAGAACCTATACCCCGGCGGTGGACATCTATGAGACCAATGACGCTCTGGTCATAGTGGCCGATATGCCGGGTGTGGACGAGAACTCCGTAGAGGTCAACCTTGAGAAGAACGTGCTCTCCATCTATGGCCATGTCCAGCCGTACCATCCGGAAGGCCACAATCTGGTGTACTGGGAGTACGGCGTAGGCGATTACTATCGCTCCTTCATCATCAACGAGGACATAGATTGGGAGCACGTGCAGGGCACGGTGAGCAACGGCGTGCTGAGGCTGACCCTGCCCAAAGCGGCGCACGCCCGCACCCGCAAAATAGCCGTGCACACTGCGTAACGGCGACCGAGTCGAGTTGCGTGCCATCACCACGCAACTCGACTTCCCAGACATAAAATCGAGCCACGAAATCTCGCTGGAAAGGAGGGTGATGAAGCATGGCAATCCGGGATCTGATCAAGCGCAACGGTGAGACCACTCGTCTGCCTGTGAAGCGTGAGGAGACCTTCGACCTGTGGACCGAGTCTCCATTCCGGGCGATGGAGCAGATGATGGAGCGGTGGAACCGGTGGTTTGACAACTTGTTCGGCTCTACTGCCCTCAGCCCTCTGCCCTTCCGCGGCTTCTTCGAGCCTGTGGTGCGTGAGTGGGAGACCGGGTTGGCCACCTTCGTGCCGGCCATCAACCTCGTCGAGACCGGCAACGAGTACCGGCTGACCGCCGAACTGCCCGGCATTGACCCCAAAGACGTGGAGATCACCCTGAACAGGGACACCCTCACCATCAAGGGCGAGAAGAAGCACGAGCTGGAGGACAAAGGCGCCAACTACTATCGGATGGAGCGCTCGTATGGCGCGTTCCGCCGCACCATATCCCTGCCCGAGGAGGTAGACCCGGACAAGGTCGAGGCCACCTTCAAGCACGGTGTGCTCACCATCACGCTGCCCAAGCGACCCGAGTTGCAGTCGGGCGCGAAGAAGATAAACATCAAGACTGAGGCGTAAAGCGATCGCAGGCTGAGGACTGTGGGACCGGGGGCAGGTCGTCACACGATGCATGCCCCAAACACACAGTCCTCAGCATTCAGTGCATGTGGTGAAAGTGGTGAGAGTGAGAGGATGAGATGAAAGGAGGTGAGAGCCTATGCTGGGCGAGCTTGGCCTGTTGATACTGCGGGTGGTACTTGGTCTGGTGTTCATGGCGCATGGCGCGCAGAAACTGTTTGGCTGGTTCGGCGGCCCGGGCCTGAAGGGCTTCATAGGTTGGATGGCCTCTATGGGTCTGCGGCCTGCCGCGTTCTGGGGCTTCATCGCCGGTCTGTTCGAGTTCGGCGGCGGCCTGCTGACCGTCCTCGGCCTGCTCAACCCAATCGGCCCGCTGGCCATAATCGCGGTCATGCTCATGGCCACCATCAAGGTGCATCTGGACAAGGGCTTCTGGAACAGCAAGGGTGGTTATGAGTTCCCGCTGATGAACATAGCTTCGGCACTGGCCGTGGCCCTGATAGGTCCGGGCACCTATTCGCTGGATGCGGCGCTGGGCATCGCCCTGCCCGAACCCACCACCGTGATCGTGGGTCTGGTGCTGGTCATCCTCGGCCTCATAGTGGCGCTTGCCACCCAGCAGAAGCAGCCTGCGATGCAGGGCCAGCCCGGCGAGAGCCGAGCCTAGTGCACATTCATGCACGACGTTGGGGAAGGTAAGGCCGGGGAGGGGTGTGCCCTCCCAAGCCCCTCCTTCCTTTTACACACAACAAAGTGCCATGAAGTAGCACTGGCTACAGCCGGTTGAGGCAAGTGAGGGGCGTTGGGCTACAGGCATCTGGCCGGCCTTCGCCCCTTATTTGCCGTCCGGGGTAGGTTCCGGGCTTGAACTCGAATGGCGATGAAGGAGGTGACGGGCTATGAACGCTGGCGTCCCTGCAAACAACATGCGCCACAGCGGAGGCCCGCAGGGTGCCCTCCCTGACATGAGCGCAAGCCTGATGCCCGCGCATGATGACATCCGGTCGGTTGACCCGGCAGAGCTGGCGCGTCTGCTCTCGGCCCGATTGCCCGATAAGATCAAGGCGTTCATCGAAGAAAAACAGGGCGACAGATACGTGTACCGGGCCTCTATCATGCTGGTGGACACATGGCTGGGCCAGACCCTCCAGCCCGACGATGCCCTGCTGAGCGCCTGTCTGGTAGGGGCCGATGGCATAAGACCGTTGGTGCCACCGCGTGGCTTCCCGCAGGATGCCTCGCGCTACGTGGTCGAAGAGGCCACGGTGCCCGTGTTGTACGACAAGAAGGGCACTGAACTGACTTATGTCGAACCGGTGGGCGATGGCAGACACTGGCGTTTGGTCACACTGCGCGAGCTGGAGGAAGGCCCGGTCTTCGGCTGGCTCACTCTCGACGAGGTGGAGGCCATCTACCGGCTGGTCGGTGAGCGCCACCTGCCGCTCAAGATAGCAGTCGAAAAGATGCGCACCCTCAACCAACCACGCATGATATTCTGGACCATACCGCCCGTTCAGTCGAATGGTTCCTGATGATCGGGCTTGCACATGGTGACAATGCGGGCGTGTTATCCATCCCTGCCCGCGCTTCATGTACGCTTCATGTACATATGTGCATGTACATATATGTGTAATGAGAGGAGGTGACCAAGATGACTGATGCATATGCTCATGAGCCCGATACCAGCGCTTTTGCTGTGGCTGGCACAGCTACGGAAACGGAAACCGAGGGCATTGCGCCCATCCGCATTGGCAGTAAGGTAGAGTGTCTGGACGGCGAGGCAGGCCGGGTGGTCAAAGTAGTAGTGGACCCCGACCGCCGCAAAGTGAGCCATATCATAGTAGAGCACGGCCTGCCCGGTTTCAGCCGCATGGTGGTGGTGCCCCTCAGCGCGGTGCGGCGCTGGGATGAAGATAAGGTCGAGCTTGAGATGAGCAAACTTGAACTGACCCACCTACCTGAATACTACGAAATAGACTACGTGGAGCCTGCACCTGAAGCCACCGCAAACTGGCAGGCTTTCTATGCGCCGGGGCAGATACTGGTGCCTGCGCCCCCGCCGATCGGGCAGGTGTTCGGGCAGACCAGACGCATACTGAAAGGTGTGCCCGGCGACATGGTGACCATCGGACGGGGTACGCCTGTGGAGTGTCAGGACGGGCGCGTGGGCACCATAGACCATATCCTGATTGACCCCAACACCCGGCAGGTTGTGAAGTTCGTAGTGCGCAAGGGCCGCTTCTTCGCGCACGACATCGCCATACCCGTAGAGCTTGCCCGCGAGCTTGACACCACCGGCATATACATTGACCTGCCCGCTTCCGAACTGGCCCGCCTGCCCGAATACAGGCCGAAGCACAGCGATCAGGACATCACCGAGCGGGTGCGGCAGGCTATCGAGCGGGTGCTGGGCGCTGTGGCCGCTCGACAGGTGCACGTGCACACCGAATCGGGCCGAGTGGAGCTGTCGGGCCGCGTGGCCGACGAGGCCAGCCGCACCGCGGCCAGAGAAGCCGCCTCTGCTGAAGCCGGCGTGTGGGAGGTGCGCGACTACCTCACCCTGAGCGCACCTACGGGCCAAGAGGTGTACTGGAGCCACGGATGGCTTCAGTCCTTCCTGCACACCGTCACCGGCCTGCAATTCACCCGTGCCGAAGACACCGCGCGCATCCTTGGCTACGCTCAGAGCAAACTGCGCGACCTGCTGGACGTGGCCGAAGCCGCCGCCGGGGCCAACGGGCGTGTGGTCATCGAGTGGCAGGACCTACCGCTCACGCGGGGTCTGCGCAACAGCCTACAGCGCCATCGCCACTACACGCGCCAACTCGATCCTGAGCCGCTGGTGAAGTTCCTGTCAGATTCGGGCTATGCGCCCACGCTGACTGAAGAGGTGCGCCGCGAACTACCCGTGATAATGGGCACGCTGTTGATACTGCCTGCCGAGGTGATCCGCCATCAGGACCCGTCCCGCTATTCATCGGAGGAGTTCGCCCTTGAATTGCTGAAGGGGCTGGAAGCCCAGCGTGAGGTTCCCGAAACCCCCTCGCCGTGGGAGATAGAGCGGGCGCTGGCTCTGCTCGACCTGACGGTATGACAATGGACAATGGAGGATAGCGTATGTTCATGCCTATGTCCACGTTCACCCTCGCATTCACCGAAGAGCAGGCCCAATCCGATGAGGGCGGGGACAAAGCGCCTAAAGCGCCTGACAGCCGGGGCCGGAGCGCGACCTCCGCCGGCGGCGAGAGGCGCAAGCCCCCGCGCTGGCTGTTCAGGTACGTGGTGAACCCTGTGATGCGCACGCTCCTGCGCTCTCCGCTTGGCAAGAGGCTGGGCAACGACGACACGGGCATCATGCTCCTCAGCTTCAAGGGCCGCAAGACGGGCAGGGTGTACAGCACGCCCGTGGGCTATCACCGGCAAGACGGCGACCTGCTGGTGTTCACCGACGACCCGTGGTGGCGCAACCTGAAGAATGGGGCGCGTGTGAAGATGCTGTGGCGGGGCAGGGCGATGACGGGGCGGGCCGTGCCCGTGACGGACGAGGAAGAGGTACTGCACACCACCATGCACCTTTTGCGCCTGCACGGGGTGGGTCACGCGCGCAGGCTGGGCCTCAACCTGCCCACCGACCGCCACCCCACCGTGCAGGACCTGAAGCGGGCGCTGACGGGCAGGGTCATGATCAGGATCACGCCCGATCAGCAGTGATATCAACACACCCTCACCCCCTTGCCCCCTCTCCCTTCATGGGAGAGGGGGAACCCACAACACACCCCTCTCCCCTTGTGAGAGAGGGGCCGGGTATGTGCAATCAATCTATTGCCTGTTTGAGGCTTTCAATATAGAATTCGGGTATGGACTGGATAAGCCTGATCTGGTTGTTCTTCATCATCTCCAGCCTCACGCCGGTGCTCCAGCAGAGGTGGATCGAGGCGGCGCGCATGCGCCTCATCCAGAAGCTGGAGCGCCAGCGCCATTCGCGCGTCATCACCCTCATCCACCGGCAGGAGACGCTGGCCTTTCTGGGCATACCCTTCTCGCGCTACATCGACATTGACGACTCGGAAGAGGTGCTGAGGGCCATCCGGCTCACCCCCGAAGACATGCCTATTGACCTGATAATCCACACGCCCGGCGGGCTGGTGCTGGCCGCCGAGCAGATTGCGCACGCACTACTGCGCCATAAGGCTAAAGTCACCGTGTTCGTGCCCCACTACGCCATGTCGGGCGGCACGCTCATCGCCCTCGCCGCCGACGAAATCGTGATGGACCCCAACGCGGTGCTGGGGCCGGTGGACCCCCAGTTGGGCGAGTATCCGGCGGCGGCCATAGTAGAGGTGGTGGAGTCCAAGCCCATCCAGCATATTGACGATCGCACACTCATGTTGGCCTCGGTGGCCCGCAAGGCGCTCAGGCAGGTGTACCATACGGTGTGCGAGATATTGAGGAGCAATGGCATGCCCACCGAGCGTGCCGAAGAGTTGGCCCGCCTGCTGAGCAGTGGCACGTGGACCCACGACTACCCCATCAACTACGAAGAAGCCCACATGATGGGCCTGCCGGTGAGCGATGCCATGCCCGACGATGTGTACGCGCTGATGAGCCTGTACCCACAGCCTCGTGGGCGCAGGCCCTCGGTGCAGTACATCCCCATCCCATACGCCCCCCAACAACCTCAACCCGCACCTGAGCGTGGAGGGCCGAGACGTGATTCCGGTCGCTGACAACGTGCCCGCCCACCAGAAGCCTCTGGTCACTTGGGCGTTGATAGCGGTCAACGTGCTGATGTTCCTGTACGAACTGGCGCTTGGCCCGTGGCTAGAGCCGTTCCTGTTCACGTGGGGGCTGGTGCCACGAGAGTTCACCGCGTGGTTGGCCGATCCCCTCAACCCTCAGTTGTGGAGGGCGCCCGTCACCGTGTTCACCTCGATGTTCCTGCACGGGGGCTTCGCGCACCTGCTGGGCAACATGCTGTTCCTGTGGATATTCGGGGACAACGTCGAGGATAACATGGGTCATGGGCGCTATCTGGCCTTCTACCTGCTGTGCGGGGTGCTGGCCGGTCTGGCACAGGTGGCCGTTGACCCGCTCAGCCCCCTGCCCGGCATCGGGGCCAGCGGGGCCATATCGGGTGTGCTGGGCGCGTATCTGGTGCTGTATCCGCACGCTGTGGTGTCGCTGGTGGTGCCGCTGTTCCTGCTCTTCCCGGTGATTGACGTGCCCGCCGTGGTGATGATAGGGGTGTGGTTCCTCACTCAGTTCACCAATGGGCTGGTCGCGCTCACCCTGCAAACCGCTCAGACGGGAGGGGTGGCATGGTGGGCACATATCGGGGGTTTCGTGGCCGGTCTGGCGCTGGTGCTGGTGTTCCGCAGACCCCGACCCCATCGCAGACATGTGTACGACTGGTACGAGTGGGTAGACTGGTAAGAGGTATGGGAGGTTGTGTCCCCACACCCCCGCCATTTAGGGCTTTTGTTTGGATATATGGTATAACGCCACATTGCTCGCCACCACAACCTCACGTATAATGCTACTGACATTTGGTGTGCGAGCCTGAGCATATGCCGCAACCCCCGCTTGAACCATACACGGTGGCTCTCGCACAGGTAAGCTGTGCACTGGGCGACGTGCAGGCCAACCTCCAGAAGCACCTGAGCTATATCGAGCAGGCCAAGGAGGCAGGTGCTTCGCTGTTGGTGTTCCCCGAAGCCAGCCTTACCGGCTACTACCTGATGGACATCACCCACGAGATCGGCATGAGCGTATGCCCTCCGGCCCCACCCCTTCAGGCCCTGTTGGACGCTTCCCGCCGCTACGACATGGACCTGTGTGTAGGCTTCATCGAGGAAGACGACCGCTTTGTGCACTACATAGCGCAGGCCTACATAGGGCAGGGTGAGGTAAAGCACGTGCACCGCAAGATATACCTGCCCACCTATGGCATGTTCGACGATATGCGCTACGTGGGCATGGGCAGGCAGGTACGAGCCTTCGACACGCGCTTCGGGCGCATGGGCATACTGATCTGCGAGGACTTCTGGCATGTGGCCCTGCCCTATCTGCTGTGGCTGGACGGGGCCGACACCCTGCTCATGGTGGCCGCCGGGCCGGGGCGCGGGGTCAGGCCCGGCGATGATTACCTCGATACCACCTACGACGTCAGTCAGGCCCTGCGCATCTACGCTGAGCTGTTCACCACCTTCGTGTTCCACTGCAACCGCGTGGGCTATGAGGATGGCGTGGCCTTTGGCGGCCTGAGCAGTGTGATCGCCCCAGACGGTCAGTTCCTCGCTCAGGGCGAGCACTTCGAAGAGCAGTTGGTGACCTGCGCCATCATCCCCGAAGCCGTGCGCTTCAAGAGGCGCACCTTGCCCCTGCTTAGGGACGAGAAGCCGGAGCTTGTGCTCAGAGAGTTGGAGCGCATCGTGCGCGAGCGCTACTCGTGATGATCCAATCCGTGCGGGGTTGGCGCAGACACCGCACCTGCACGCGTTGGGGAAAGGGGAGAGCCGGGAGGGCTGTGCCCCCCAGACCCCTCCTTTATTGCACGTAAAGTGCCATGAAGTAGCATTATGGAGGATAGATAATTGGCCGAACAACCAGTAACCACCAGAGCCGGATTGCTTCGGGATATCGAGCAGAGCTGGTCTGAGCTTAACGCGGCGCTTGGCCGCCTCACCGAAAGGCAGTTGACCGAGATCAGGGACGCACAGGGGTGGTCGGTCAAAGACCACATCATCCACATGGCCGCATGGGAGCGTTCCGTGCTGGCTTTCTTTCAGGGCAGGCCGCGCCACGAAGGCCTCGGCGTGAGCGAGCACACTTACCTGACCAAGGACGATGACCGGATAAACGCCGAGGTCCAACGGCAGACCGCAGACATGCCGCTGAATCAGGCGCTGACGCAGTTTCAGGAGGTGCACAACCAACTCCTCGCACTGCTCCAATCGCTGAGCGATGCTGACCTCCACAGGCCATACAGCTACTACCTGCCGCACGAGCCGGGCAGGGGCGACGGCCCACCGGCCATCAACGTGGTCTATGGCAATACCGCACACCATTTCAAAGAGCATCTGGACTGGATCAATGCGCTGGTAGAAGGACGAAATGATGGCAAAGACGGCAAAGACGACCCCGGTGCATAGTGTGACCGACCGGCTGGCGATCCACCCCGACCTGACCCGCCGCCTGCTGGTGGAGTTCATCCGCAACGAGACGGGCAAGTTCGGCTTC
>DAOTTC010000131.1:0-19292 GCA_034437815.1 Chloroflexia bacterium
GGCGGCCAGCTCCTGCGCTATCTCCAGCGTGCGGTCCTTAGAGCCGTCGTTGACCACGATTATCTCGTAGTCTGAGAAGGCCGTGGGCAGTACCTCAGCGGCCTCTTCCACCACGGCCCGGATGTTGGCCTCTTCGTTGTGCGCCGGCAGTACCAGCGACAGCTTGCCCCGGACTACGTTGTCCGCGCCCGACAGCGTGTCTTGCGTTTCGGGGCGCTCCAATGTCTGGACCAAATCTCCCTCCTCAAGCAAAGAACGTAATCGTAAGGCCTCGGCTTACTTATACCACTTGTCCCCAAATAGGTTATGCATTAGGGCATACCTCTGCACCCAGAGGTTACCAGCCAACAGGAACCCTCCATTGGACCCCTGCCCAGTCTTACCGTCTTACCATGCTCAATCGGTATTAGTCTATCCTAAAGGTAGTGCAGCGTCAAGATGAGGGAGCTGACATCCAGTCATAACTGATGCGCGTTCATGCACGATGTTTGGGGAAAGGGGCGGGCTGGGCAGGGCTTGGCCCCCGATTCTTGCTGGAACGGGGCAGGAGGGAGTTCCTTTTAAGGGGCAGAAGGCCCGAGTGGAGTGTGCAGCTAGAGCAGGCCGAGACCGAGACCGAGACCACGGTGAACAGGATATAGCTATGTGTTGCCATACCGCGCTTCTCGTCTATTCGTGTGCCATGCTCTCGTCAATGGCCCCTCTGATCCAGTTGATGGAGGTGATTCGAGAGCCATGCATGGCTATGGCGACGAGGTCCACGCGCCATGGGGTTGTATTGGGATCGAGGTCATGCGCGGCCATATATGCATAGGCGGCAACAGCCATGCTGTGGGCCTTGCGCGCGGAGATCGACTCTTCTGCCAGCCCGGTGCGACCGTGGCGGGTGCGCACTTCAACGAAGGTCAGCACCCGCTGCCGCTCCACAGCAATATCGCCTGCGTCACCTGCATCACCATCGAAGGGGCACAGGGCCACAATGTCTATCTCCACATGGCGGGCGCGCCAGTTGCGAGCGAGGATAGCGCAACCGCACCGAGCCAGATAGCGGACCGCCGCTTCTTCACCCGCCAGCGCAGTGGCGCCTGTAGAGCGGCTCAGGTCACCTGAGAGGCCGTCAGGGTCGTCGTGCGGCACGGGCAAATGGCACACTCCTTCAAGTATAAGGCGCGATGTGCAGGGGGAGCACCCCTGCACCCCGATGTTTATCGTCTTTGCTCGGATGATTGGTGTTACGTTTCACCCATTATTCACCATGGCCTCAACAGGCGCATATGAGCGTCGGTGTATGGGCGACACGCCGAGTTGCATGAGGGCCTCGACGTGCTGTGGGGTACCATAGCCCTTGTGCATCGCGAAGCCATAGCCGGGATACAGCCGGTCGTATTCTTCCATGATATGGTCGCGCACCACCTTGGCTACCACCGAAGCCGCGGCGATAGACATGCAGGTGCTGTCGCCTTTGACGATGGCACGCTGAGGGATGGGCATGGAGGGCAGGGGGAACGCATCCACCAGCAGGAAATCAGGCCACATGCCCAGATCACGGATGGCACGCGCCATCGCCAAGCGGTTCGCGGGGCCTACTCCAATGATGTCCAACAGGCCCGGCGACACCACGCCCACCCCCACTGCCAACGCCGCCTCTTGTATGTAGCGCATCAGGTGCCGGCGCGTAACGGGGGCGAGCAGTTTGCTGTCGCGCAGGCGGGCCAAGCCGGCAGCCAGATTGGCTTCGCCCGAGCCAGAATCCAGATGATCGGGGTGGGGGAAGACCACTGCGGCGGCTACCAGCGGGCCGGCCCACGCCCCACGCCCAGCCTCGTCCACCCCAGCAACCAAACCCACACTGCCGGGCCGGGCGTGCAACTCAAGCTCGTGGTGCCACGTGGGTACGGCGCACGCGCTTTCGGGACGAACCACGGTGATCGAAGGGGTTGTACTCGGTCCGCCGGTTTGTCGCTTCATGGACCTATTTTAGCAAATCCGCCCGAAATTCACCTCATAATCCGCATCCAATTTGTAACTTGGTGCGTATATCATAATGAGAGCACAGCAGCAAGCAAGAAACACGTCCGCTCCTTCCTCCTTCATGACAGAAACCCCCTGCCACTCAGGACGGGGGTTTCTGTTTGCGCTTCCAGATGCACTGGGTCTTGGCTCTCACCTCAGACCTTAAAGCATGCTCAGCGTTAATCTCCGAGGAACCAGCCAATGCCGGGTGTGGCATCGGTGGGCTTGGGGTAATACTGCCGAAGCTTGCCAATGCCGTATGGCTCGATGGGCCGGCTGGCGGCGTTGTACAGGGCGAAGTGCAGATGCAACGCTCCCTTAGAACCGGTGTCGCCCGCCCACCCGAGGAATTGCCCGCGTTTGACGTACACGGTGCGGGATTGCGACCCGATGGGTATGCCGGGTGCTATGGAGGCCAAATGCCCGTAGTAGGTGTAGTAGGTTTGGCCGTTGATGTTGTGCTTGACCCACACCGCATTACCCTGTCTGGAGGTGCAGTTGCCGCAGGCTTCCCCGTCGGCGGCGGCTATCACGGCGAACGTCTGCCAGCCGCGCACGTTGTTCACGTTGCCCTTGATGTAGTCAATTCCCCCGTGGAACCCACCACTGCTTGAATAGTACCAGCCCGACAGCACCGACATCTCCGCACTGGGTTCGAACGGCAGCGTCAGGAAGGGTACGGGGGCCTGCTGGCGAGCTGTAGTCTTGGCTTTGTTCTTGGGTGGAGCATAGCTGTTGTGGGCCTGAGCTGTGCCCACCCCCGAAAGGACCATCCCGACGATCACCATCGCGACCGCACCTTTCAGGACGGATTGGACCCGGTGAAACCGTATGCACGACGAGAACGATGAGCCACAACGAGATACGGACATGACGAAACAGGGACCTCCATAAGGTTGTAGTATTACCGCTTGCACGAGCCTGTATACAGGCTCGCGACGCACAAGGGGGATTATAGCGGCATAAGGTGCCGCATTACCAGACTTTTTGGCGATTCTTACGCTTGCTGTCCTGTAGAATACGGCAGGTTACGTAATGACCACCGTAACATTACGTAGTGGGCGATGCCGATTGTGGGAAAGATTACGTATGCTTCTCCTTGGCGGTCGAAGCTCCAACAGTGCCTTTGGTGCCCTTGGGGAGTTTTGGGGTCTTGGGGTCTTGGGGTCTTGGGGGTTACTCTCACTCTCGGTAAGGAGGCGGAGCTTGACCCGATTGCTGGCGGAACCTGCGGTCAGGGCACGCTTCATGCCTTACCGGCGATGGGTGCTATAATATAGTGCCATCGCCAGTAAGGAGATAATCTATGTCGCAGACCGACCCCACTGTGTTGAACAAGATGACCAAATTGCAACGTATACAGGCTGCGTTGCGCAACCAGCCTGTGGACCGCCCGCCCGTCTCGCTGTGGAGGCATTTCTACGAATGCGAGCGCACCGCCGAGGACCTCGCGGGGGCCATGCTGGCTTTCCATCGCAAGTATGACTGGGACTGGATGAAGATCAACCCGCGAGCCTCTTACCACGTGGAGGGCTGGGGGGTAAAAGTGGACTATGGCGCGGGCGGCCCAACCGACAAGCCGCAGGTGGTCGAGTATCCGGTGCACAGCGTGGCCGACTGGGGCAAGCTCAAGCCCCTGTCCATGGAGGAAGACCCTCTGGCCGAGCAGTTGGAAGCCATCGAGCGCATCACAGAGGCGCTGGCGGGCGAAACCTATGCCATCCAGACCATATTCAACCCGCTGTCCATCGCCGCCGATCTGGTGCCCGACAACCAGCACTTGCTGGAATACATGCGCCGCGAACCGCAGGCCGTAAAGGATGCGCTGGAATTGATCGCCGCCACGTTCGCCGACTTTGCGCGCCGCTGCCTCAGAGAAGGGGCCAATGGCATCTTCTTCGCCACCACCGACTGGGCCAGCAAAGACCTTATGACCGAGGAGATGTGGGAGGAATGGGGCAGGCCCTACGACCTGAAGGTGCTGGAGGCCGTGCAGGGTGCCCAGTTCAACGTATTGCACGTGTGCGGGGAGAACAACCTGCTGTTCTGTCTGGCCGACTACCCGGTGCATGCCATCAACTGGGCAGTCGGTTCGCCGGGCAACCCAACTTTGAGGGATGTGCAGCTCAACACCGACAAAACGGTTATAGGCGGCTTTAAGAACCAGACCCTGCGTGAGGGCACGCCCGCCCAGATCATGGCCGAGGCCCGCCTCGCACGAGAACAGACCGGCGGCAGGCGTTGGATGCTCGGCCCTGCCTGCTCCATCCCGGTAGACTGCCCGGAGGAAAACGTCCGCGCGGCGCGCAACGCCGCAGACCAGCTGCAGGGCCTGCTCTAGCGCCGGGGGCAGCTCAAGAAGCGGCTGTCACGGGCGGCAAGTCGGCCATTGTCAGCACACCGGGGGGCGCGGCTACCACCCGGCGGATTGCGTTCACCACCACTGCGGCCGTGGCAAGGTCGCCGTGCACCCCCTCTACCCGCGAGTGCAAATCAGGCTCGCCGGCAATCCATGCTTCGTCTACCGACCCACCTGCGTCCACGCTCATCTTCAGGTCAAGGGTGATCACGCGCCGACCTCCCATGATGCCGTATCCGAACTGCTGCACACCGGTCACGTAGCCCGGCTCGACAGTGAAATAGTCGGTCTTCACGGGGGCCGTCGCGATCACCGGCTCTATCGTTTCCTCGATGCTATCCAGCTTCCAGCCGAGGCCTCTGGCGATGAGAGCCACCGACTCGGTCAAGCCCACGTGACGTATAGCTTTGCTCTCCGCAAGAGCATTGAACCGGTCAGGCGTCAACCCGGTACCCACTTTCTCCTGTAGCTGGCGCCTGCGTTTGGATGCATCCACTACCCGCTTCACGCGCACGCTGTCCACGCGCTGGCATACGGCCGTCAGGCTCAGGGGCAGGGTATCCATCATGAAACCTGGGTTCACACCGGTGCCCAGCACGGTCACACCATGCGCTCTCGCCAGCCGGTCTAGGTCGTCGGCAATCTGCGCGTGCTGCGCCCACGGTTCGGCCAGTTCCTCACATGTAGACACGACATTCCGCCCGGCGCGTATGATGGTTTCGAGTTGCGGCCTCACACCCTGCAAATAAGAGCCGGTGGCATGCACCACGACATGTGCGTGGGTAGACCTCAGCACGTTCTCGGCGTCGCTCGACACCTGAACGCCTATCTGCTCGCCCAACTCTGCCACGTCGCCGACGTCCCTGCCCACCTTGGCCGGGTCAATATCCACGGCTCCCACGATTTGCATACCGGGCTTTTGAGCGATCAGTCTGGCTATACCGCTGCCGATAGGCCCCAGCCCGAATAAGATGACCCTGATGCGCCCATCAACTGCCGTATCCAAATTGGCACCTCCAAGTCAATGCTGCCTATTCTTCCAATCCCGCCCGCCTGAAGGCCTCGTTTACGTAGGCCAGATGCGGCTCGAGGCTCATGGCGGCGCGCAGTCGTTCTTCGGACAGGTAGCGGGTGACGCGTTCGTCTTCCAGCAGGCGTTGCAGAAAGGTGGGGCCGACCTCGCCCTGCGCGTCCTGCTCCCACACGGCCATGGCGTGCCCCTGCACTACTTTGTAGGCTTCCTGCCGGTCCATGCCGCTTTCGGTGAGAGCCAGCAGAACCGCCTGCGAGAAGATCAGCCCGCCGGTCAGTTCGAGGTTGCGTTTCATGCGTGCCGGGTACACCTTCAGGCCGCGCATGACGCGCTCGAAGTGCGACACCATGTAGTCCACAAGGATGAACGCACCGGGCAGTACGAGCCGCTCGGCTGAGGAGTGCGAGATGTCGCGCTCGTGCCACAGGGGAACGCTTTCCATGCCTGCCAGCGCAAAGGCGCGCACCACGCGTGCCAGCCCGCTGATGCGCTCGCTCTTGTGGGGGTTGCGCTTGTGGGGCATAGCCGAAGAGCCTTGCTGAGCCTCGCCGAAGGGTTCTTCCACCTCGCGCACCTCGGTGCGGGCCAGATGGCGTATCTCGGTGGCGAACTTGTCGAGCGACGAGGCCAGCAGAGCCAGCGCGTTGAGCACGGCGGCGTGGCGGTCGCGCTGTACTATCTGAGTGGACACGGGGTCCACTTCCAGCCCCAGCTTTCGCAGGGCGCTCTCTTCGACCTGCGGGGGCACGTTGGCGTGGGTGCCCACCGCGCCTGATATCTTGCCCACCGCCACATCTTTGAGGGCGGATTCGAGGCGGTGCAGGTGCCGGCCCATCTCCTCGTACCACACCAGTATTTTCAGCCCGAAGGTGGTCGGTTCGGCGTGCACCCCGTGCGTGCGCCCGATCATCACGGTGTGCTTGTGCTCAAGCGCTAGGGCCGCCAGCGTGACCCGCAGGGCCACCACGTCCTCGATGATGTGTTGCAGGGCCTCTTTGATCTGCATGGCGAGGGCCGTGTCCACCACATCGGAGGAGGTGAGGCCCAGATGCACGTACCGCGCGGCATCGCGGTCGGGCAGGCTGTCGGCGGCAGCCTTCAGGAAGGCAATCACATCGTGGTCGGTCTGCTTTTCATACTCGCGCATCAGGGCTAGGTCTATTTTGCCCTGCCGTAAGATGGGCAGTACCTCGGCGGGCACCCGCCCCAGTTCGGCCCATGCTTCGCACACGGCCAGTTCCACCTGCCACCACAGGTCCACTTTGTGCTGGGCCGACCAGATCGCGCCCATTCGGGGGTTTGTGTAGCGTGCGATGTCCATGATATGGTATGTTACAGTACCTCCAAGCCGCGATGAGCGGAGCGGCCGCTATAAAACTACAGGCATCCAACGTCAGCGGGCACCGACTCGTCCGTCGTCCTCTTCGGCACGCGCGTGCCCGCCGTCTCTTTCGCCGGTATCTTTCAGCAGTTCGTCAACGTGGGCCAGCGCCTCAAGCTCGGCCTGCCGCTGTTGTTCGCGCTGGCGCACGATGCGTTTGGTGTAGCGGCGGGTCCTGATCAGGTAGCCAAACAGGGGCACCAGAATCAGCCACGCCAGTATGAGAAAGGCGTTGGCCGCGGTTATCTCGTTGCGTGCGGCCAGCCCGCACCCAAAGCATGCGCTAAACACGCCCACGAAACCGATCCAGAACAGATAGCGTTGTGTCTTTTCGCCGGGCACAGCGTTCTTCACTCCCTGAGCGCAACGTGTAAGCAATCAACACAGCAATCGGGGCACACCCCACGCCTCACCCCAAGCAATTCTTGTGGCCGCACCTACTCCACCACTGACCCCTGACCCCCGACCTCTGAGCACACAGCCCACAGGCCCCGTGTGTCCAAGGCAGTGAGCAGGGCGGGGGTGATGCGGTTTTGCAGATCCCGATCGGCGCGAGTGTGCACGCGCAGGTAGTTATCGGTGTAGCCGCTCCACACGCCGCCTTCCCGCTGTTCCCACAGCACCGGCAGGGTCATACCCAGATGGCGTACCGCATAGGCCGCCTCCATATGCGAGCTGATCTCTATCATTTCGAGGGTGCGGGCGTGCTTCACGTCGGGCGGCACCTGATCCGGCATGGACGCAGCAGGCGTGCCGGGCCTCTGCGAGTAAGGGAACACGTGTATTCTGGCGAACTGCATGCTCTGCACGAACTGCTTAGTCTGCTCCCATTCGTGCTGGTCTTCGCCGGGGAAGCCCACTATCAAGTCGGTGGTGATAGATATGCCGGGCACGACCTCTCTGCACTGCCTCACCACCTCGGCAAACTGGGTTGTATCGTAACCGCGCTTCATGCGCCTGAGGGTGGCATCACAGCCGCTCTGCAAAGGCAGGTGCAGGTGCGGGGCCAGCCTGTGTTTGTAGGCCGGGTCGGCCAGCAGGGGCAAGAGCATGACCGCGTCGGTGGGTTCCACCGAGGTGAGGCGCAGTCGAGGCACGTCGGTGCGGTCCAACACGGCCCTGACCAGAGAGGGCAAGTCGGACGCTTCGGTGGGGTCGAGGCGGGCACGCTTGCGCTGGGCATGGTCCTGCCCGTACTTGCCCATGTGTACGCCGGTGAGCACTATCTCCTTATACCCTTCTTCGAGCAGGTAGCGCACTCTGCGCACCACCTCGTTGGTGGGGGTGGAGCGGGGCATGCCCCTCGTGAAGGGGATGATGCAGAAGGTGCAGAAGTCGTTGCACCCATCTTCCACCTTGACCATGGCGCGGGTGCGCTGTTTGAAGTCGGCGCCCTCTCCTGCATCAGCGTGGTCCCAGCCTGCCCACGATGGGACGCGCACGTCCGGAGCCTGCACCGGCATCGGCACAGGCGGGGGTTGGGGTGTTGCGCGCCCGTGTCCGGTTCGGGCCAGCGGTCGGCCCTCGGCCTCCAAGCGCTCCAGCACAAGGTCAATCAGGTGGTCTTTCTGGCGGTAGCCCACGATCAGACCCACCTCGTCCATGCCGGCCAGCACCTCGCGACCCGATTCGGCGTAACAGCCGGTAGCCACCACCAGCGCTGTGGGGTTGGCCCGCGCCACTCGCCGCAGCCACTGGCGGCTCTTGCGATCGGCCACGTGGGTCACCGAGCAGGTGTTGACCACATATACGTCGGCGGGCGCGGTGGGCGGCACGATGCGAAAGCCCACCGCCCGGAAGTCGGCGATGGCCTTCTGGGTGTCGCTCTGGTTTACCTTACAGCCCAGCGTTACGAAGGCTACGCTGGGCACGACCTCTCCCTCGTCGGCACCCCAAGCGCCGGACGAGGAGGGGTGGGTTCGGGTGTCGAGAAACATCAGTTCGGCCATGTTTGCAGTGAATCGGCGATGGTGACCTGCACGACAATCGCTCAGCCCATTATACAAAAGCAAAGCGTCGGCGGACAACCGGGCCAACTCACTCGGTTCCGCCAAGCATCAGGGGCTCAGCTCTGCCGATATGAAAAAAGCAAAGTAACAGCCCCCTGTCAACCCCCTATGCTCGGCCCGCCAATAATCGGGGGTCATCAGTCGGCAGTAATTAGGGCTAAGCACTGCAAATGCTGTAAGATTAAGGTGACACCATGGCAAGCAGAATTCCACCCGGCCCACCTGCCCTGCCCGTCGTCGGGCAGGTGGTCACTTACACGCGCAATACCCTCGACCTGATGCTGGATAACTATCGGCGGTACGGCGATGTGGTACGCATTGACGTGCTCGGCATAAAGGGTGTGGCCCTGCACGGGGCCGCCGCTAACCGCTACATTCTGGTAGACGCCGCCGACAACTTTCTGGTAGCCCCTCTCATCGAGCGGGTGCATGCCCGCTGGATCGTGGGCCACGGCCTGCTGTTCATAGACGACCCCGAGCATAGGGAACAGCGCCGCCTGATGATGCCCGCCTTCCACCGCAAGCGCATCGAGCAGTACCAGCGCGTGATGTGCGAGACCACCGCGCAAATGCTGGACCGCTGGCGGCCCGGCACTACACTGGACATCAGCCACGAGATGCACCAGCTGGCCCTCACCATAGCTGGACGCACCCTGTTCAGCCTCGATCTGGCCGGGGCGGCCCATGAACTGGGCGAGGCAGTAGCCACCCTCGTCACGGTCATCACCAACCCGCTCTACATCTATCTGGCACACCTGCCATTTGACGTGCCCCCGTATGGCAAAGGGCGCACCCTGCGCCGGGCGCTGGCCCGCATTGACCGCGTGCTCAGTCAGATTATCGCGCAACATGAAAGGGTCGGGCAGGACACGGGCGACGTGGTCTCGATGCTGGTGGCCGCGCGTGACGAGCAGGGCGGCAAGCTAACTCCCACGCAGGTACGCGACCAACTGCTCACTTTGTTCGTGGCAGGGCATGAAACCAGCGCCAACGCCCTCACATGGGCCTTCTACCTTCTGGCTCAGCACCCACACGTCACCTCTAAACTGCTGGGCGAATTGAGCCGTGAGCTGAAAGGCAACCCGCCCACCCCTGCCGATCTGGAGCGCCTGCCCTATCTGGAGCAGGTAGCAAAGGAGGTGCTGCGCCTGTACCCGCCCGCGCCCAGCGCCAACCGCGTGGCCCGCGAAGGGTTTGAGTGGAAGGGCTACACCGTTCAGGCGGGCGAGTTCGTGACCTACGTGCCTTTCGTCAGCCACCGCATGCCCGACCAATTCCCCGAACCTGAGGTGTTCCGCCCCGAACGGTTCGACCCGGCGAGCGGGCAAGAGGTCATCCCCTACTCATACATACCTTTCGCCGCGGGTCCGCGCTCATGCATCGGCGCGCCCTTCGCCATGATGGAGATAAAGACCGTGCTGGCTATGGTGCTGCAACGCTTCCGGCTCGATCTGGTGCCCGGCCAGCGCATCGTGGCTACCGTGCGCACCACCACCCAGCCCGAACGCGGCATCTTGATGCGGCCTTACAGGCAGGACGGCCATGTCGAACGTTCCCCTGCCCGTGTGACGGGTAACGTGGTGGGCGCCGTGCCCACGTCCCACGTCTGGAGAGCCTCAGGCTAACGCTCGCCATATGTGCATGCAGCGCTCGTGCCGGCGCCATCGGTCCGTTGCTGAGCTGACAGCTTTGCACAACCGCATGTTCTCGCATGCTCATGCAAAACTTTGGGGAAAGGCGAAGGCCGGGAAGGGCTGCCCCCTCCCCAAGTCCCCCTTTATTGCACACAAAGTGTCATAAAGTGTCATGAAGTAGCATTAGGAATACCCGGCCCATGAGTGTTAGGACTAATGTCCCCTCCAATTGGGGACTATCTTCACTTGGCGTAATGCATTAAGTTGTATATACTTACAACAGCCGCGTAAGTGCCCTGCTCCGGCAGGCTTTGAGTAACCTCTCATTTGCCGATCACCTTAGCAGGTGGTCATGCTTTGCTTGACGCCGATTGCAATACCTATATCGTGTATCGTGGCAGTAGACACTAATTTATGGGGTCCATGTTTACAGCAGAACAAACAAAAGACACGGACGGCCCGGAAAGTATTGTAATGCACAACCCTTTTCTCCACACCATTCACAACACAAACACAAACACTAACATACGCTTAATCGCCCTCATAATCGCATTGATCCTCACTCCTCAAATGCTGATTATGGCCCCGCGGGGAGACAGGTTGCTCCTGTTGTCGGCGTTTGCTCTGGCAAGTGTTCTCGGCGCTATAGTCTACTTCCGATGGTTCTACAGATTCAGCTCCATGTGGGCAAGGGTAGCGAAGCTGTTGTTGGGCTGGGCACTGGCTACCGCATTCACGGCGATTTTCTCGGAGGATTTTTCGAACGCGTACCTGTCCTATGTAGTGCTGGTGCAGTTGATATTCGCCTTCGAGGGTCTGAAGATGGGCATAGCCATGTTCGGGCTGGTAGCGCTGGCCGACATGTACCACCTGTTCATACACAGGGGTACGAACATTCAGGCCCACCTGTTCGCCCTGAGCGTGCAGATGCTGGTAGGGCTGTTGACGTGGCTGTTCGTGTCCACCATTGAAAGAACCCGGCAGAAGACCCAGCAACTTGGGGATGAAGTAGCTGGCCTCAATCGTATTCTGCTCAACGCGCAGGACCACGAGCGACGCCGCCTTGCCCGCGATATCCACGACGGTCCGCTCCAGTCCCTCGGAGTGCAATTGCTGACCATAGAGAGGATAAGGCGCTATCTAGAAGCCGGCGATCGGGATAAAGCCCTTGCCAGCCTGCAAACACTGCACGATAGTGTCCGGGGCACCATAGTCGAACTGAGGGGCACGGTCAACACCCTGCGCAACAACCTGCTTATTGAAGGCATCGAGCCGGCACTGCACAAGCTAGCCCTCAAGACCGAGGAGGCCACAGGTCTGAAGGTAAGCGTGCACATAGAAGTGGGGCAGAAACTTTCCGAAGCCCTGCAATCCTGCCTGTACCATCTGGTTGTGGAAGCGCTGAACAACGTCAGGAAGCACGCCAGAGCCAGCCATGCGACCATTTCGCTGACCTCATCACCGACCAGCATACATCTATCGGTACGGGACGATGGGGTGGGTTTCGATTACAATACGCGCTTTCACACGGCCATCTCTAAAGGGCATATCGGCTTGCACAGCATGAGGGAGCGCGCCGCCGAGTTCGGTGGCGTGATGGAGGTCACCTCAGCGCCCGGCCACGGCACCGTGCTGGCGTTCCGCTTTCCCTCGTCCGCAATCTATCACCAGCCTGTAGCGTATGCAGGCGCCAACGGCAATGGCATCAGAGAGCAGGGCGCCGAACCTGTTTCGGCCCTCAGCTGACCATTCTGCCGGACGGATGTGGAAAACCTGTGGAAAACCTGCATGCGCGCCAGTCGTCAGCATATTAACCCCGGAGGCACAGAAGAACACAACCACCGAGACACCGTGCACACCAATAGAACTGATAAATCACTGACGACTGACGACTGACGACTGACGACTGACGACTGACGACTGGCACCTGCGGTTGCCCTCGACGAAGAGGCGTGTTATACTGGACGCCATGAACAGGCTCTCAGCCGCTCTGACAGGGAGTTGATGGCCTCTCAACCCACCCGGACTTCTAGCACGCCTGCCGCGCTCACTGCCGGACCGATCTCCGATCCGGCCAGCCATGACCTGCGCACAGCTTCCCCGACTTCCTCGGCTCTGCCGGCCCGCTTTGCACCCAGCGCCGGTGCCGGCTCATCGGTGCTCGACCCCATCCCTGCGGATTTGCCGGAGCATAAGCTGAGCGCCCTGCTGTCCGAGGTGGGGCTGAGCCTCGACGAGTACCGCTTCTTCGTGCAGAGGCTGGGCAGACAGCCCAACAAAGTGGAGTTGGGCATGGCCGGGGCCATGTGGAGCGAGCACTGCGGCTACAAGCACTCCAAACCCCTGCTGAGGCGCTTGCCCACCGACGGCCCTCACGTCTTGCAAGGCCCCGGCGAGAACGCCGGCGTGGTGGACCTCGGCGATGGCTGGGCGGCGGCCCTCAAGATCGAGTCGCACAACCACCCCTCAGCGGTGGAGCCGGTGCAGGGGGCGGCCACGGGGGTGGGGGGCATCGTGCGCGACGTGTTCACTATGGGGGCACGGCCTGTGGCCCTGCTCAACTCCCTGCGCTTCGGGCCGCTGTCCGAGCCGCGCAACCGCTATCTGTTCGGTGGCGTGGTGGCGGGCATCGGCGGCTACGGCAACTGCATCGGCGTGCCCACCGTGGGCGGCGAGATATATTTCGACCCCTCGTATTCAGCCAATCCACTGGTCAACGCCATGTGCGTGGGCCTGCTCCGCGCCGACCGGCTGACGCGGGCGCGGGCTGTGGGCGCGGGCAACCCCGTACTGCTGGTGGGGGCTGACACCGGGCGCGATGGCATACGCGGCGCGGTGTTCGCCTCGGACACGCTGGCCGACGACTCGCTGGCCGACCGCCCCGCCGTGCAGGTGGGCAACCCCTTTCTCGAAAAATGCCTTATGGAGGCCTGTCTGGAGGTGCTGGAACGGGGCATCGTGGTGGGCATGCAGGACCTCGGCGCGGCGGGCCTCACTTCTTCCTCGGTGGAATGCGCGGCACGGGCCGGGTCGGGCATCGAGATAGAGCTGGCGCACGTGGCCCGCCGCGAGCAGGGCATGAACGCTTACGAGGTTATGCTGTCCGAGTCTCAGGAGCGCATGCTGGTGATCGTGGAGCGCGGGCGCGAGGCCGAAGCGCAGGAGGTGTTCACGCGGTGGGGCCTGCACTCGGACGTGATCGGGCAGGTGACCGCCGACGGCATGGTGCGCGTGTACGACCACGGTGTGCTGGCCGCCGAAGTGCCCGCCCGCCTGCTGGCCGACGAGGTGCCCATCCGCCGGGTGCAGGGCCGGCCCGACCCCGCCCTGCAAGCCCTGCAAAACCCCCACTGGCAGTCCATCTTGCCCGCCGAGGTGCCGGACACTCGATACGACCGCGCCCTGCTGGACCTGCTGGCCTCGCCCAACATCGCCAGCAAAGAGCGCGTGTACCGCACCTACGACCACACCATAGGCACCAACACCGTGCTCCAGCCCGGTCAGGCCGATGCGGCTGTAGTGCGCATCAAGGGCACGAGCAGGGCCATCGCCCTGACCACCGACTGCTGTGGGCGCTACTGCTGGCTCGACCCCTACAGGGGGAGTGTGCACGCTGTGGCCGAGGCGGCCCGCAACCTGTCGTGCGTGGGGGCCGAGCCGCTGGCCGTCACCGACTGCCTGAACTTCGGCAGTCCCGAAAACCCGCACATCTTCTGGCAGATGGAGCAGGCAGTGAACGGCATGGCCGATGCCTGCCGGGCGCTGGGCGTGCCGGTGGTCAGCGGCAACGTGTCCCTGTACAACGAGACCAACGGCGTGGCCGTAATGCCCACGCCCGTGGTGGGCATGCTGGGCCTCATCGAGCGTATAGAACGCCGCGCAGGCATGGCCCTGCGCGAAGGGCTGGCCATCGGCCTGCTGGCGCCCTCACCCGCGTCCACATCTACGGCCACAGCCGGTACAGAAGGCACGGATGGCACAGATGGCTTCCACCTGCTGGGCGCAAGCCAGTATGTGGAGACCTGCACCGGCCTGAAGGTGGGCAGGCCGCCTGAGGTGGACCTGCAAGCTGAGCGGGCGGTGCAAAATGTATGCAGGCAGGCCATCGGGCGCGGACTGCTGGACGTGGCCCACGATTGCAGTGATGGCGGGCTGGCCGTAGCCCTCGCCGAGATGTGCATCGCGGGGGGCGTGGGCGCGCACGTGCATCTGGACGATCTGGAAGCGCCTCACCCGCATGTTCGATGCGACGTACTGCTGTTCGCCGAACTGCCATCGCGCATTGTGGTGGCCGTGCCCGCCCGGCGCTGGGCCGAGCTTGAGGCGCTGGCCTCTTCGCAGGGCGCGCATCTGTACAGGCTGGGCACATCGGGCGGGCACGGCCTGCGCGTGGAGCGCGGCGGACGCGTTCTGCTCGACGTGCCCCTATCAGACGTGGAAACCGCATGGAGGGGTGGCCTGCGATGACGAATACACACGATAAACTGCACGAAGAGTGCGGGGTGTTCGGCGTGTGGGCGCCGGGCGAGGACGTGGCCCGCCTCACCTATTTCGGCCTGTACGCCCTCCAGCATCGCGGGCAGGAGTCGGCGGGCATCGCCACCACCGATGGCACCCGGCTCATGCTTCGCACGCGCATGGGGCTGGTAGCCACCGCCTTCGACGAAGAGTCGCTTGCACCCCTCACGGGCCACGCGGCCATCGGCCACACGCGCTACTCGACCACCGGCTCCTCACGACTGTGCAACGCCCAGCCCATGCGCTTCGAACACCCGCAGTTGGGCTGGATGGCGCTGGCGCACAACGGCAACATCACCAACGCCGCCCCACTGCGGGCCGAACTGGAAGCACAGGGCGTGCAGTTCGAGACCACCTCGGACAGCGAGGTGCTGGGCAGGCTGGTAGCAGCCTCGCCGGGGGGCAGTTGGGTGACAAAGTTCCGGCGGGCCATGGCGCGCCTGAAGGGGGCCTACTCGCTCGTAGTGCTCACCCCCACCCACCTGATGGCCGTGCGCGACCCGCTGGCTATCAGGCCGCTGTGCATCGGCAGACTGCCGGGTGCCGCTCAAAGCGTGGAGGGGGGCCTGCAAAAGGGCGAGCCGATAGCGTGGTCGCCCCTGCGCGGCACGCGCTCGGCGGGCGGCGGCTGGGTGGTGGCCTCTGAGACCTGCGCACTGATGACCATCGGCGCGGATTTTGTGCGCGAGGTCAGGCCCGGCGAGATCGTCACCATCGGGGCCGAGGGGCTGACCGCCTACGACCACGTGCCGCTGTCCGGTCCTCAGCCTGAGCTTGAACCTGAGCAGGCGTTGTGCGTGTTCGAGTACATCTATTTCGCCCGCCCCGACAGCGTGATCAACGGTGTGCCCCTGTACACGGCCCGCCAGAACATGGGCCGCGAGCTTGCCAGAGAGCACCCGGCCCACGCCGACATAGTGATCGGCGTGCCCGACTCGGCCACCCCGGCGGCTATCGGCTACGCGCTGGAGTCGGGCATACCCTACACCGAAGGGCTGATCAAGAACCGCTACATCGGGCGCACCTTCATCCAGCCCCATCAGCAGTTGCGCGAGCGCGGCATCGGCCTCAAGTTCAACCCCCTGCCCGAAGTGCTCAGGGGCAAGCGTGTGGTGGTGGTGGACGACTCGATAGTGCGCGGCACCACCACCCGGCCCATCGTGGACCTGCTGAGGCGGGCCGGTGCGATAGAGGTGCACGTGCGCATCCACTCGCCCGCCATGCGCCACCCCTGCTATCTGGGCGTGGACACCGCCCGGCGCGAGGAGCTGATCGCCCACCGCATGAGCGTGCCCGACATCGCCCGTCACATCGGGGCCGACTCGCTGGGCTACCTCAGTCTGGAAGGCCTGTTCCGTGCGGTGGGGCTGGGACAGGACCGGCTGTGCTCCGGCTGTTTCACCGGCCATTACCCTGTGCCCACCCAGCCGGAGTTCGACCGGCAGGGCGCGGACGGCAAGCTGGCGCTGGAACGGGAAAGCCCTCACACCACAGATCGCGCACAGGAGCCGCCCCCCACCAGCGACCCGGACCTCGCCCCAGCGGCCCGCAGGACCCCGTCCTCAGCCCACGACAGCCTCGAACTGGAGCTGACCCGACAGGACTTGGACCGGGACCGTGTGCCCGCCGGTCTGGACCCCTGATCGGCGCTCACCCCCTCTCCGCGGGGGGTAACTTCCCCGGTCTGTAACAGGTGCTGGCCTTGTGGCGGGTTAGCAGTCACAAAGCCGGGCCTGTTCATGTACTGCACAGGCCCCACGCTCGCGTTCCGGGCGAGAGTTCTGTTATAAATATCGTGCCGAACACCTCTGAGATAGCCAGTTGTTTATTATACTGGCTGTAACTTGCGCTGAAAACCGTAAAACTCATTGACTCACGTACTACCCGGTTTTATAATAAGCGCACATATACGAAAGTTGCCCACATATTTATCCTTTCAGCTTCTGCGGAGCGCGGGTATTATGCCGGTGTAAAGGCAGGCATTGCCTTGAGCGTGCCCATGGGCGCGCATCATCGGCACACGGGGCACGGACCGACCTCGCGTTCACTCTGCAAGGTGGGCAGAACAGTACCAGATGCTAACGGCTGTCAGCAAGGAGGATATACAGCCGTGAACGCTATGCGTATGCGGAAAGCACTGTCAATATCTGCGGAGTTTGTGCATGCTCGCTTCACCGGAATTGAAGGGCGCGGTGGCCGCGGACGCGGGGCCGGGCTTGCAGTGGTGCTTGCGCTCATCGCTGTGGTGGCAGTGGGCACAGGCACAGCGGCAGTTGCAGACACAGCCATGGGCATGGGCACAGCCACCACATGGGCTTCTTCTTTCTCCGGGCAGTCAGCGAAGGCAGGGGCAGGAGTGGCAGGAGCGGCCATCGAACCGGCGGCTTGGCCGGGCCGGCAGGTCGGCGCACCGCAGCAGGGCACGCCCACACCCACGCCGGGGGCCTGCGCATGGAACGTGGTGCCCAGCCCCAATGTGGGCAGTGACACCAACTGGCTGTATGGGGTGGCGGTGGCCGGGCCTAACGACGTATGGGCTGTGGGCTATTATAGGGACGCCACCCTCAATGCCTATCGCACGCTGGTGATGAGGTGGAACGGCGCACAGTGGAGCGTGGTGCCCAGCCCCAATGTGGGCAACGACGACAACTCCCTGCAAGGGGTGGCGATAGCCGGGCCTAACGACGTGTGGGCAGTGGGCTATTACTATGACACCAGCCTCCTTGCCCCCCGCACTCTGATACTGAGGTGGAACGGCACAAGCTGGAGCGTGGTGCCCAGCCCCAATGTGGGTAACCTCGACAACTGGCTGTATGGGGTGGCGATAGCCGGGCCTAACGACGTGTGGGCTGTGGGCTATTACAGGGACCCTAGCCTCCTTGCTCCCCGCACTCTGACGCTGAGGTGGAACGGCACAAGCTGGAGCGTGGTGCCCAGCCCCAATTTGGGCGGTGACACCAACTGGTTGTATGCGGTAGCAGTAGCAGGGCCTAACGACGTGTGGGCCGTGGGCTATTACTACGACACCAGCCGCAGCGCCTTCAGCACGCTGGTCGAGCGGTATATATGCGCCGGGGCCACGCCTACTGCCACTATACCCGCAAGCTCGCCCACACCCACCATTACCCCCACCCCAGAGCCTTGCTCATCGAACGTGGTGCTCAGCCCCAATGCGGGCAACGACGACAACTACCTGTATGGGGTAGCAGCAGCGGGGCCTAACGACGTGTGGACTGTGGGCTATTACTACGACACCAGCCGTAATGTTCGTAGTACTCTGGTACTGAGATGGAACGGCACCAGCTGGGGCGTGGTGCCCAGCCCCAATCAGGGCACCAACGACAACTGGCTGTATGCGGTAGCAGCCGGGCCTAACGACGTATGGGCTGTGGGCTATTACTTTGACACCAGCCTCTTTGCCCCCCGCACGCTGGTGATGAGGTGGAACGGCACCAACTGGAGCGTGGTGCCCAGCCCCAATGTGGGTAACCGAGACAATTGGCTGTATGGGGTAGCAGTAGCAGGGCCTAACGACGTGTGGGCTGTGGGCTATTACTTGGACCCCAGCCTCAATGCCCGCACGCTGGTGATGAGGTGGAACGGCACAAGCTGGAGCGTGGTGCCCAGCCCCAATGTGGGCAACGACGACAACTACCTGCGGGGAGTATCGGTAGCGGGGCCTAACGACGTATGGGCTGTGGGCTATTATATGGACACCAGTCTTGGTGCCCTTCGCACCTTAGTACTGAGGTGGGACGGCGCACAGTGGAGCGTGGTGCCCAGCCCCAATCAGGGCACCAACGACAATATGTTGCAGGGAGTAGCAGTAGCAGGGCCTAACGACGTGTGGGCTGTGGGCTATTACTACGATACTAGCCTCTTCACCAATCGCACTTTAGTACTGAGGTGGGACGGCGCACAGTGGAGCGTGGTGCCCAGCCCCAATCAGGGCACCAGCTTCAACTACCTGAACGGGGTAGCGGTGGCCGGGCCTAACGACGTATGGGCTGTGGGCTATTATATGGACACCAGCCTTAATGCCCGTCGTACTCTGGCGCTGAGGTGGAACGGCACTAGCTGGAGCGTGGTGCCCAGCGCCAGCGTAGGCAACTACGACAACTGGTTGTATGGGGTAGCGGTAGGTGGACCCGGCGACGTGTGGGCTGTGGGCTATTACTTTGACGCCAGCCTCTTTGCCCAACGCACGCTGGTCGATCGGTATATATGCGTGAGCATCACACCCACGCCCACCCGCACACCATCGGCACCCACACCCACGCCTACCCCGTGCACCATCTCGTTCTCGGACGTGCCACCCAACCACACCTTCTATCCCTTCATCAGG
>DAOTTC010000132.1:0-14955 GCA_034437815.1 Chloroflexia bacterium
AATCAGGCAGAAGACCGGTCTGGTAATAGACCCTTACTTCAGCGCCACCAAGCTCAAGTGGATGCTGGACAATGTGGAAGGGGCACGAGCGCGTGCGGAGCGAGGTGAACTGCTGTTTGGCACGATTGACACCTTCCTCATATGGCGGTTGAGTGGGGGGCAGGTGCACATTACCGATTACTCCAACGCCAGCCGTACTATGCTCTTTAATATCCACGAATTGCAGTGGGACGAGGAGATACTGGAGGAGTTAGATATACCACGGGCTGTACTACCGCAGGTGTGCCCCAGCAGTCAGATATACTGCTATACTGATGCTGCTGTGCTTGGTGCGTCAGTGCCTATTGCGGGTGCAGCTGGCGATCAACAGGCGGCCACCTTCGGACAGGCATGTTACTCTGCCGGTATGGTTAAAAACACCTATGGAACCGGCTGTTTCATGCTGCTTAATACAGGTGAGACTCCGGTAGTCAGCAATGCTAACTTACTGACTACTATTGGTTGGGTTCTGGGGAGCAAGGTGGTGTACTGTCTGGAAGGTTCGGTGTTCATAGCCGGGGCCGCAGTGCAGTACCTGCGCGATAGTCTGGGTATTATCGGGCAAGCTTCGGAAACCGAAGCGCTGGCAGAGTCGATCCCGGATAATGGTGGGGTGTATTTCGTGCCTGCCTTTGCGGGCATGGGTGCGCCCTACTGGGATCCTTATGCCCGTGGGGCTATTCTGGGCCTTACAAGGGGCAGTGGCCGTGCTCAGGTGGTGCGCGCCGCCCTTGAATCTGTCGCCTATCAAACTCGTGACGTACTGGACGCTATGGTGGCTGATAGCGGTATGCCGGTGAAAGAACTGCGGGTAGATGGTGGTATGGTGGTGAACAATTTTCTTATGCAGTTTCAGGCCGATATATTAGATGTCCCCGTCATACGTCCCGTGGTTACCGAGACCACCGCACTGGGTGCGGCCTATCTGGCCGGGCTGGCTGTTGGATACTGGCAGAGCCAAGAGGAGATAGCTCGCAACTGGGGCATTGACCGCATATTTACCCCTAGCATGGATGCACCAACCCGCAGCCGTCTATATCGGGGCTGGCGTAAAGCTGTACAACGTGCCCTGCGCTATGATATCGAATTGGCCGACTCATAACGGCCACATCTCAAAGCCTCAGCACTGGACCTCCATCAGTCTTCGCTCTATAGCATAACGATCATGTCTATTTGATTTCTTTATTGGCTAATAGCTAAATAGCATAATTAATAAAGTATATCTCACAATGCATCATGTGCATCACTTGCATGTTGTTTCAGTAACCGGAGCAGAAGCGGTTACATAATATTGACAGGCCTTAAGCCTCGTTGTATAATAGCCCTCAAAATTATAGGATAATATAAGTTTACCGGATGTATATACTATTTATAGATTCCGTTCGTGCTTAAAATCTGATGCCCAGAAGAGGTAAAAAGCCTTCATCTTCTGCTTCTACCCTGTGTCCGATGCCTATATCACCCTGAAGGTACAGACAATGAAGCACATATTTCTCATTAATCTAGGACCGGTGCAGGAATTTATCGCCAGTGCCCGGCGAAGTCGTGACCTATGGTATGGCTCGTGGCTGATAAGTGAGCTTGCCAAGACTGCTGCTCGTGTTATAGCCGAAAAGACAGAGGCAGGTGTTGACAGCCTTGTCTTTCCTGCGCCGGTCTCCGTTCAAGACCTTCAGCCAGATAGTCCGTTCTCTGCACCCAATAAAATCCTCGCTGTGCTGAATGCACAGGCTGAGGAAATCAGGTCGCTAGCCTCCGACATCCAGATGGCAATATACGCACGACTGCGCTCGCTTTGGGACGAGGCTCGAGGGCAGGTGCATGGACCCATAGATGAGGATACAGCAAAAAAGCAGATAGAGGACCTGCCTGAATACTACTGGGTGGCCGTACCATTGAATGAAGATTACATAAGAGCAAGGCAGGAAGCAGAGGCGCTCATGTCAGCACGCAAGGCCACGAGAGATTTCGCTCCTGTTACATGGCGAAGCCGGTGGGGCGATGGTCAGCCCAAATCCTCTCTGGACGGCCTGCGCGAATCGGTAATACCTGACAGCGCTTACCCTTCCATGCGCGACGATCAGGATATACGCCGGCGTAAGATCAGGGAACTATACAACAGATACAGGGCTGGTCAGGCCGAGCGTCTATCAGGGGTGGACCTGCTGAAGAGGCTGGGTAGGATTGATGCACACTTCCCCGGCACCCCCCATATTGCCGCCATGCCTCTGCTGAAAGGCCTGATGGGCACAAACCTTGATGTGGCGAAAGAGGCGTGGCATTCATATCTGGATATACTGCGCAATCTGAACGCGCGGCTGGAAAATGATTGCCCGGAGCACCCGGTGACCGGGCGCTACGATGGCGTCCTGCTGTTCGAGTCTCGATTGCAGGAAGTGCTTGAAGAAGCGGATAACGGTGCTCTGGCTAAGGCTCGCGAGGCACTATACCGATTTCTGGATACTGCCGCAGGCAAGCAGAGGCCTCTTCCGTATTATGCCATCCTTGTGGCCGATGGCGACTCGATGGGCAAAGTGATAGATGCGCAATCTACTATGGAAGACCACCGCCGACTGTCGAGAGCATTGGACAGTTTTGCCAGAGAAGTACGAAGCATCGTGGAAGGTGAGGGCGAAGGTGCGCTGGTGTATGCCGGCGGCGATGATGTGCTGGCTTTTGTGCCCCTGCATACCATACTGACCTGTGCGCGCAGGCTGGCAGATACATTCAAACAACACATGAGCGCTTTTCGTGACGCTGATGGACGCCAGCCCACCATGTCGGCGGGTGTAGCCATCACTCACTACATGGAACCGCTGTCTGATGCGCTGGCGCTGGCCCGCCATACCGAACGAGCGGCCAAGGGTATCCGCGGCAAGGATGCGCTGGCTATCACCGTTCGCAAGCGTAGCGGCTTCGATACTCTGGTGAGAGGGCACTGGGGCGAGCTTGATAAGTGCCTGCAAAGCTATATTAGCCTGTATCTGAAAGATGCTGTACCGGATGGTGCGGCTTATGAACTGCGCGAGCTGGCATTGCGTGCAGGCGGTGTACTGCCGCACGAAGCACTTGCCAGCGAGGTGGAGCGGATACTTCGTCGTAAGCGCACTGATGGTACAAAGCCGATGAGCAAAGAGGTACTTGACCTGCTGACCGAAGAGTTCAAACAGGGTGCTGGGCTGCGCCACTTCGCCGATGAGCTGATAGTAGCACGTGATCTGGCGAGCGCCGCTCAGCTTGCGGGCATGGGTAAAGGTAAAAATGGGGCACACGGGCTGAATGAAGGCTAAATGAAAATGAAAATGCCGGAGATGCCTGAAATATGCAGGGTACAGATACCACTTACACAGTATGGGTGATCGAGCCTCTGGAGCCGCTGATCGTTCGTGATGGGCGACCCTTTGGCCCTCACCCGGGTGCGCGCGCGGTCTCGCTTCGCTTTCCGTTTCCTTCGACCACCACTGGCGGAGTGCGCACCCGCGCCGGTCTGGATGCGACCGGGCGTTTTGACAGCTCTACCATACCCGAAGTTAAGCGGATCGAGGTGCGCGGCCCCCTGCTGGTTGAACTTGACGAAGCCGGCCAGATATCTCAATACCTGCCGCCCGCGCCAGCCGATGCCCTGCTTCTGGATGGTACCTCAAAGAGGAAGTCAGACGAAAGCACCACGCAGGGAGAGAGGGACATGGGTTCGACCTATGCCAACCGACCCGACAGCGCAACCGGAGGTGCCGAAGACAGCAAGCCTGTAACCCTGTTGTGGCTCAGGCCCCGGCTACTCCCGGGTGGTGCGCTCACCAATCTGCCTGATGGACTCCTGCCCGTGAGCACTGACATCCGCAACCCGAGCAAACCGCTTGCTAACCCTCCGGGCTTCTGGGCATGGCCTGCATTCGAGCGCTGGCTGTTTGAGCCGTCGGACCGGGAACTAAAACTTGCAGAGCTGGGTGGGCTGGCACCCATGCCGGAAACCCGCATGCATGTCAGTATACGCACCGACACGCAGACCGCGGCAGAAGGCGCGCTCTTTGCCACGCAGGGGCTGGAATTTACAGCATTGAAAGCCCCACAGGTCGGGGACCAAGATGCGGTCCGGCTTTCCAGCGCAGTGCGGCTGGCGCTGGCAGTCGCAGTCAGCAACGCCATGCCCAGAGCACACAATATCACGCCCGGCGTAGCCCCGCTGGGTGGAGAGCGCCGTATAGTCTGCTGGCGCAAGGCCTCTGAGGGGGAAGGCAAGGGCCTGCCTCTATGTCCGCCGGCACTGCGCGAGCGCATAGCCGAGGATGGGGCGTGCAGGCTGATCCTGCTCACGCCTGCGTGCTTCCAGATGGGTTGGCGGCCCGACTGGTTGTTCCAGCCCCGCTATGGTGTGAAGCCGCACCTTTGTGGGGCGGTGGTGGGCAGGCCTCAGGTGGTGTCTGGTTGGGATTTTGAAAAGAACCGGGCCAAGCCCTCAAGAAGGCTGGCACCGGCTGGCAGTGTGTTCTTCCTGCGGTTGGAGGGCAGTCGTCAGGATAAGCAAGAGTGGGTTGACCGGCACTGGATGCAGTGTATAAGCGACGATGAGCAGGACCGCCTCGATGGTTTCGGTCTGGCCGCGCTCGGTGTCTGGCCGCAGGCTGTATGTGAAGATCGGAGACAAGTTTCAGGAGCAGGAGAATCAAGATGAGACGAGCACCTGACAAATCCCCTCCTGACATAAACCCTGCTGCACCGTCCAACATAGTGGTTCAACGCAGGGAGTACAGACTGATCACCCCTCTGTTCGGTGGCGGTGTACGACCCGCCGAGGCCGACCCTGTCACTGTGGTGCGAGGCACCGAGGTTCGTGGTCAACTTCGCTTCTGGTGGCGGGCCTGCTGTGGTGGCCGATATGGGGGCGACCTGCGGCGCATGAAGAATGCCGAAGACGCGCTGTGGGGGTCTGCCAGCACTGAAAGCAAGACCCGCGTGTCCAGAGTGGATATAACGGTTGAGGTGCCTGATGCTTATCGTAAAAAGATTAAGCAAGACCAACCGTTTGAGGTAATTACAGAGGATCGAGCTGGACCTGCTCGCAGGCCAAAGCATCGGGTAAGACCCCGCAGGGACAGCGCCTGCCATCCATATGTTTCTTTCCCGCTTCAGCCGGAAAGTAAAGAGGTGCGCGCAGATATGGAGACTAAAGCCACTCTGGCAGGAGTAGGCTTTACCCTGACAGTCACTTTCCCGAAAGACCAGAGGCAGGATGTAGAAGCGGCTCTGTGGGCGTGGGAAACGTTCGGCGGACTTGGAGCGCGCACCCGGCGGGGTTTCGGCGCACTGCAATGCCTGAGCATAACCGAGGACGGTCGAGACTTGCCTGTGGAACTGCCGCCCTGCGAGCCTCAGGCCGCCCGGCAGTGGATCGTCAGCAGGTTGAAGCAGTACGTTCAGGGCGACCGCTGGCCGGCGGGGGTGCCTCATCTCAGCCCGAACATGGGCCTGTGCATAACTGGCCCTACTAACCTTGGCCAGAACCCGGCTGTTGAAGCATGGAGGTACCTTATAGACAGGCTGAAGGCTTTCCGCCAGATGCGCAAGGGCGGTGGGTCGGGCCGGCCCGGACGCAGTGAGTGGCCTGAGCCAGATGCTATACGCCAGATATATCGTATCCATAGCGGCGCAGGGGGTGTGCCCGTACGCTCATCCTCCCCTCCCGGTAAGCATGTGTTTCCACGTGCTCAATTCGGACTGCCCATCATTTTCCACTTCAAAGATGAGGACCTGCCTGACGTGGAGCTAAAGGGCAAACAGCACGACCGTCTGGCCAGCAGGCTCATCCTGCGCCCGTTGATGTGTCAGAATGGTAGGGCTCTGGGTCTTGCGGCGGTGTTGGAAGGACCGGGCCGACCGCCGGGCGGGCTTGTTCTGAAACTTAAGGAGGAATATATAGAAGTGAGCGATGTGGTAGCACCTGAGCAGGCCGCTCAGATACCCCCGCTCAACGGTCAGCCCGATGTTTTGAGGCGGTTCTTGCAGTTCCTGAACGAATCTATGCGTAAGGAGCGTTGACATGAAAGCGCGTCTGTTATTTGTGCATGCTCTCTCACCCCTGCATGCCGGCACGGGGCAGGGGGTGGGCGTGATTGACCTGCCTGTCGCCCGCGAGAAAGCCACTGCACTGCCCTTCCTGCCCGGCTCGTCGGTCAAGGGCACCCTGCGCGATAGCTGTGCCGATGAGGATAAACGCACTCGTGTATTTGGTCCAGACACCCGCAATGCTTCTGAATATGCGGGGTCAGTGCAGTTCACCGACCAGCGTCTGCTTCTGCTTCCTGTGCGCAGTCTGATGGGCACTTTTGCGTGGGTCACCTCGCCCTATGTATTGCGCCGATTCGCCCGCGACGCCAGAGAGGTTGGGTTGCAGGGCCTGCCTGCATCCGTGCCTGCGCCCTCCAAAGAAGGTAATTGCCTGATCTCAGGTGACCGCTGCGCCATAAAGTTTGAGGGAGACAGCATATATCTTGAGGATCTGGACCTTACTGCCGAACTTGTAAAGCCCGATGATGCGGCATCGCAGTGGGCCAGACTGCTGGCCTCGCTCATCTTTCCGGGTGACGATGAATGGCAGAGCATGCTGATCGAGCGGTTTTGCATAGTGCACGATGATATATTCAGCTTCTTGCTGACCACGGCTACCGAGCTTACAGCACGCGTTCGCCTGCAAGAGGATGCCAAAACTGTGGCAAAGGGAGCTTTGTGGTACGAGGAAGCTCTGCCTGCTGAGACGCTGTTGTACGGGCTGGTAGTAGCCACACCCATCAGGGCAAATGATGAACAGGAGGTGCTTGACCTGATCGAAGAACTGGCCAGTAGAACATTGCAATTTGGCGGCAAAGCCACCGTTGGCCGCGGGCTGTGCCGTATACAGCTGGCCGGTTAACAGTGATGAGTGATGCGGAAAGGCAGGTTCTGCAAAGTCCATAGGAGGGAGAAGGCTATGCTTACACGTGAACAGCGGTACGCACGCAGAGCCTATGAGCATGTAATATCTGTGCAAAAGCGCTACGGGAGCCGTGACGACTTCGTCAAAAAATATGGCTCTATGGCTCATAAATTGCCAGTGCTGATCCGCACCGCCGGGCTGGCTCAGGCATTGGCCTTTGTCATCAGCCGCGGCGAAGATGCCCATCACATTCTGCTGGACCACCTTGCCGAAGTTACGATCAGCGGAAGCAGGGATGAGCTGTTGAGGCGGAGTCTGGGTGAAGGGGATCCCCATACGGCTACACTGAGCTATTACATACGCCTTACAGAGCAGGTGCTGGATGCGCTGGTGTGGTATAAACGCTTCGCCGAATCGGTGCTCAAGGTTAGCGTCACAGGCGACTCCCCGGAAGATGCTGAAAGCCGAAGTACCCCTGCCGATATGCAGGCCTCGATTGGAGAGGGCACAGGAACAGGGGGTGCATGATGCAGACTGGACGTCGAGTGCCACTGCGGGGTCTGGGGAAGAAGCCAGAGGCTATCTCACATGCCGGCCTGTGGCTCGACAGATACATAATTGGCTATCTGAAGAAGGGTGAGGATGCCGGTCGGGGTCAGCGCGACCAGCAGGACCAAAATCCCCAGCAGAAGCTGGTGGCTGAGGTAGCCAGCATCCCAGAGCCTCGCGCTTATAATGCTTTCTACAGGCGGTGGAAGGCTGCCCTTGCCGCGCGCACGCGCTGGCTGGCCGAGGCACGAGTGAAGGGTCGGCTGGTGGTGGGTCTGGGGGCCGAGAGTGTGCTGGAGACTTCCATCAGCCTGCATCGCACCTATGGGGTGCCCTATATACCGGGCAGTGCCCTCAAAGGGTTAGCGGCCAGCTTCGCAAAACAGCGCCTCGACGGGTCTAAGTGGGGTGCAAACACTCCGGCCTATAAAACTGTGTTCGGCACCACGGAAGAGGCAGGGTGTATCACCTTCTTCGATGCCCTGTATGTGCCCGGCACAGGCTTTAAGCCCGACACAGGCCTTAAGGACCGGCCTCTGTACCCCGATGTGATTACAGTGCATCACCCCGATTATTACCAGCAGGAGAGCGCTCCCCCTGCCGACTGGGATAGCCCCACGCCTGTGCCTTTCCTGAGTGCTACCGGTTGCTATTTGATCGCACTGGCGGGGCCTGATGATCGCCCTGTGTGGGATCAGTGGGTGGGGGCCGCTTTCAATATATTGAGGCTGGCACTTGCCGAGATGGGCGTGGGGGCGAAGACATCCAGTGGCTACGGGCGCATGGAACTTCTTCCTCCCGTGTTTCAGTCGGATGGACAGGCTCGTTCACAGCAGGCCGCTGAACTTCTTGCCCCGACTCCCCGCGAAGCCGCATCACCGCAGGAGCGTGTAGAGTCAGTGAAGCGCAAGCTTCGCGAGATCGGCAAAGAGCCTCTGCTCAATGTCACTGCCGTCCTGCCAGATGGGTCAGTGGAGCTGGAGATTCCGGGCTTCAACCCTGCCGAGGTGGTGGGCCTCATGACCCCTGATGTATTGGAAGGCCGCAGATATCAACCGCGTACTTCGGCACGGGTGCGCATCGTCGGACCAGAACCGCGTATCGCCAATGATGGGCGCATAATCGTGGATATGAAACCCGTGCCCAAGAAGAAATAGATGGTATAGGTGCATCTCCATCGGTTCATGTGTAAACTGTGTATGCCCACAGGGAAAGTGAGGTGTATATGTCAGTCCCATCTGAGGCAAAGGCAGAGCGGATGGTGATGGTCTGCCTTGTAGGTGAACAGTCGGCGCCCAATCTCATACCCATACTGTATTACAGGCCTGCTGTGGTGGCTCTTGTATATAGCAAGGATACCCGCAAAGTGGCTCGCAACCTTGAAAAGACGATAAAGCGCAATCTGGATTATAAGCCGGCAGTATACATGTTCGGAGTCAGCCAGCCCTTTTCAATTGAGCTTACCAGAGATGAGCTAAGGTCACTGATCGAAAGTCGTGGCTGGTCGGTGCGTGCAAAGGCCGGTAATGAGCAGTTGGTATTCAATCTGACCGGCGGCACCAAACCCATGTCTCTAGCCGCGTTTGATCTGGCCCGCGACCTGCGCGTTTGCAAGCTCGTATACTTCCAGACGGAAGGCAGGCGTAGTTTGTGCTATGAATATAATTATGACCTTACGTCCCGCTCTTTTCGGCCAAGCTCTGACCCCATAGAGATTGGCGGGGTGCTGACTATTGATATGTATCTCCAAGCTCATGGGCATACTGCATGGCGCGAGGACCCGGCACCAACAGCACATCAGTTGGCAACTGACCGAGGACATAGGTTTGAGTGGCACATAGCCGAAGCGCTAAAGCCTTATATTGATGAGCTGAGAATGAACCTGCGTGATCAGGACCGTCGCACTGTGGAGGTGGACCTTGTAGTGCGTTATAAAAACCAGATAGCTGTGATCGGGGTGAAGCAGGGCAGTCGCGCAAAAAAGCTAGAAGGCCTGAGTCATCTGGTTACGTGCACATCTCAAACTTATCTCGGTAGTTACGTGGGCCGGATACTTGTGCTGGACCGAGAGACTGAGGATGGTATCCGGCGGCTGGCGGATGCGCTGGGAGTGCCCATAGTTGTGCTGAGCAGTTTCGCCAAAGGCGATGTAAAAGAAGCTCATATAAGCCCCGAAGACCAGAGTAAACTTGTGAAGGAAGTATGCAAAGTGCTGGGGAGGCAGGATTGCCAGTAGCTTACCTCTCCCTTCCCCTCTATCCTGCTGATCGGTCTGTCCGCTGTCGGCGTGTGCGCGCCTGCTCACGTACCTCTTGCAGATTAATGATGGCGGCCACCTCGAACACTGGCGTGGCCTGACCGGGCGCGGGGCGCAGGTGCAGTATTGAAGGGAAGTATCCCATGCGCCCGTGCAGTTCGGCCAGCAATATCGCGCATGCGGGCGCATAGCCCGGCAGGTTCACTATCAGCCGCTCGGACTGCCACTCGGCAGGGCTTAATCCCACTCCGTCCACAAGTGCTGATACCTGCGGAGGGAGAGGTGCTAGCAGGTCGAGCTGTACCGGCACATCAATCACCTCTACTGCCAACTGTGTGCCGTCTGGTGTGTTTGCATCTGTGCCCGCACACATCTCGGCTATTTGAGCCTTCTGGGCTGCGGTTATAGGGTGGGCGAAGTTGACTATGATCACCCGGTGTGCCGAGTGCGCTGAAGCTGAATAAGCATGCATTTGCCAAGCCCCCATCATGTGTTGAACGTCTTGACTATTGTGATGGTTGCCGGTCCACCTGTCGGAGCTACATATCCCTCAACATGTCCAATATCATCCAATGTCAAATGTAATGGATGGCGCGGTGGCTCGGCGCGATATCGCCGGACAAGACACGGCCAACACGGCTAACAAATGTGCCTGCCAAAGGCTCGCACCTTGCGAAGATCAACTCACGAATGTTCGCCGGTGCGGGCGGCCACCTCTCTGTCCATGGCCTTGAAGAACTGGCCGATGATCAGGTTGGCCCCGCTCTGGAGCAAGCGCTGGCCCACGCCCGCGATCTTGCCGCCCACTTGCGCCTCGCCAGTGTAGCTTACTACGGTGCCGTCGCCATCTTCCCCGGCAGGTTTGAGCACGAAGTCGCCGTAACCGTTCACGAAGCCCACCGCTCCCTGAGCCGATAGCTTCAGGGTGTAGGAGTCGGGCGGGCGCTCGTCGAGCAGGTGCACACTGCCGGTGAAGGTGCCCCGGATAGAGGCGATGCCCACGCTCATGGCGATATCGTAACTACCATCGGGTCGGCGCTCGAACTTCTGGCAGCCGGGCAGGGTGCGCCTGAGCACTTCAGGGTCGGTCATTACCTTCCACACGACCGTCCGAGGGGCGTCGAATGTGTGAGAGCCGGATAGCTGCATATGGCCGCGCTCCTCCGCTGTGCTGGTTCAAGGAACAGGCTAATTATACACTGTGCTGCGGGGCAGGCAACAACTTGCCGGGCGTAGAGATCAGGGGTTTGGACCCTCCTGACCTACCCTCATGCCATGTGCCCCCTGCTGACAGAGGGCTGTGTAACCAGAGGACAAGTGACCCGAGCCCCACGGGAGGAGGGTGGAACTGCTGCTCATATGTTACGGTCTGTCAACGACCGGGAGTATAATGTTTCACCTTGGGCAGGGCATGCTCGGGGCGCACCGGTACAACCCAGTCCAAGGTGAACATATCGAGTATAGTAGCGAATCGGTGCCCAGTCACTTCCCCAATTGGGTGATTTCTGGAGTAGGTTCCCCCACAATGTAGAGCCAGACCCTAACCCCATATGTCATGCACCCCCTAATGACAGAGGGTTGTGTAACCAAGACAAGCCTGCTCGACCGACAGCGCGGGCGGACAGCCCAGCTCACAGTACCAAGGGTAAGTCCACAGTGCCAGATATGTGGGCGTACGCCCGCGCTGCGTCGCCGGTCCCGCATGCTTGGTGGCCCTTGGTGTACTTGGTGTGTTGGTGGTTAGTGCATGCGATTACTCTGTGTTCCTTGTGTTTCTCTATGTCCTCTGTGGTTAATATCCCGACCGTTGACTACCACCAACCCCCGACTGTTGGTGGAAGCGTGGAGGGTTCCAAATTGTCAAAAGCCTATCTTTTGTGTAAAATCTGTAGCATGTCTACACGTTCTAGAAGCACTGCCAGAGCCGCAGCCAAACGGCGTGCCGCTGCCCGTCGGCGCACCCGAGAGGTGGGTAAGCACCTGTTCGCTTACCTGATAATCGCCATACTGGTGCTGGGCACCATCTCCACAGTCATAGTGGCGCAGGTGCCTGTAGTCAGCACCGCGCCTACCCCCACCCCCACTGCCGGAGTTGCCCCGGGCCTGCAACAGCTCATCACTCAGGCCGATCAGAGGGCCGCCGCAGGCAATTGGGACGATGCGATCGGCCTGTACCTCGCGTATCTGGCGCAAGACCCCAGCAACGCCGATGTGCTGTTCAAACTGGGCAAAGCCTACATAAACAAGCCCGACCCCGATTATCTGCGGGGCTTAGATTACATTCAGCGCGCGTTGAACATCAACCCCAATGGCGCTTTCGCAGCGGAGGCGCGCGCGTTGATGGAGCAGTACTCGGATGAAGCGGCGGCCACCGCTACTGCCAGCCGTGCTATTACGGCCACCGCTACCATCACGGGCACCAGTACGCTCACGAACACGAACACTATCACCGCCACCACAGTGGTCACCTCAACACCACCGGCCGGCCCTTAACCGGCAGAGGGGGCCGAAACGTAAGACCTGAGACCTGATATATGTGTAGTCGCCATGCGTAATGCGTAAGAACACGAAGGTCGGGTGAGGGGTTGTACCTGATTTGCGTAACGCACAACCCCTCATAGATTACGTTTTACTAAAGCCGGGCACGCTCAACGACGAGCAAGGAGGAACCAAATATGAAAGCCGAGGACACTGACTGTAGCGGCACTCCCTCACCCGTATCCACGGTAGCCGCGACACCCGGCGCCTCGTCTCTGCCCCGCTCCCCGCACCTGCGCGCCACCGATATGCGCGACCTTATCATCGGAGGGCACACCCTCGTCCCCACACTCGATGGCACCCTGCGCCCATACATCAATCTGGATAACGCTGCGTCCACTCCGATAGCCGTGCCGGTGAAACACACGGTTGATCGCTTTCTGGAATGGTACTCGGCGGTGCATCGCGGTAGCGGCTTCAAATCACAAGTGGCTACCGAAGCTTACGAACAGGCGCGGCATATAGTGGCCCGGTTTGTGGGCGCTGACCTGTCTGAGCGCACCCTGATCTTCATGCGCAATACCACTGAGGCCATCAATCGCTGTGCAGCCCGCATCCCCTTCGAGCAGGACGACGTGATCCTCACCAGCCTGATGGAGCACCATTCCAACCTGTTGCCTTGGCGCAAGCGCGGCATACATGTACAGCACCTCAGCGTGGATGAACACGGTGCCCCCGTGCTTGCCGATTTGCAGGCGCACCTGAAAACCTATGCCGGGCGCGTCAGGCTGGTGGCTATATCGGGGGGCTCCAACGTTACGGGCATCGTCCCCGACATCTACGAAGTTGCCCGCATTGTGCATGCGGCGGGCGCGATGCTGCTGGTGGACGCCGCTCAACTCGCTCCCCACCGCCCGATTCACATGGGCCGTCTGGGCGAGCCGGACTCGATAGACTTTCTGGCTATGTCCGCGCATAAGATGTATGCGCCATTGGGCTGTGGCGCGCTCATCGGGCCGCGTCACGTGTTCGAGATGGGCACGCCGGAACTTGTGGGCGGGGGCACCGTGCTGTTTGTGTCCGAAGAGGACGAGATATTCAACGAGCCACCCGACAGAGAGGAAGCAGGCAGCCCCAACGTGGTGGGAGCGATAGCTATGGCCGCCGCAGCCCGCTTCCTGTCGGACGAGCTGGGCTGGGAGTGGTTGGTCGCCCATGAGAGGGACCTTACATCCTATGCGCTTAAGCGGCTTAACCAGATACCCGGACTGGTCGTGTATGGTCCGCGCGACCCCGCACTGCCGGCCGATCGGCTCGGTGTGATATGCTTCAACTTGCAGGACAGGGACCACCGGCTTGTGGCGGCCATCCTCAGTCATGAACACGCCATCGGCACGCGCACAGGCTGTTTCTGCGCCCACCCATACCTCATACGTCTGTTTGGTATATCGTCCGAGCAAGTGCGCCAGTTGAGGTCGCAGATTAGTTGCGGGGATAAGCGCAATATGCCCGGCGCGGTAAGGATATCCTTCGGGTTCTACAACAGCCGACAGGACGTGGACGCGGCGATGGAGGCCCTGTGGGACATACACGCGGGTCGGTGGCGCGGCCACTACCGGCAAGACCGCCGCACCGGCGAATATCACCCAGTAAACAGCAAGGCCAACCCTGAAGGCTGGTTCGTGATATAGGTTTTTGGCCCGGCTCATCTTGAATGACGAGAACAAAAGGTCGCACATCCCCCTCTCTCCCGATGTGTACTGCGAACATGCTCCGGTGGTGCAAAGGGGGCATAGAACCTGCTGATGCCAAACGCATGAGAAGACTTGTGAACATGCTCCACTGCTGAAGTGCAAATGCTGGCAAGGGAGTACACGGAAAGGCGGGCATCACCATGGTCTGTGCCATTAGTTGCTTTCGTGTTCCGGTTTCGATACCAGCCTCCGCTTCGCATCCAATCCACAAACTCGTCGGGCATGCCTTTCGATGGGCAGTCGTGGCGCTGTTATGCGCCTCGGTGGCGTTGGGTGGGTGCGACCTGACGGGCATTCCCGGCAGCGATACGGGCATAGGCGCACAACCCGGACCTAGCCCCACTGCTACCTCGCAAGCGGGCTCTCAGCGCACCCCCACGCCCGGATGGACACAGCCACAGGCATCGCCCACCGCCGGCCAAGTGGTCGTGGAATATGAGCGGCGCATCGTGGAGGTAGTGGACCGCGCACGACCGGCGGTGGTTACAGTAGTCAACCGCATCGAGCAGCGGGGTTTCACAGCCGAAGCACGCGGCTCAGGGGTGATCATAGATCAGGCCGGGTATATCGTGACCAACAACCACGTGGTGGAAGGGGCTGGCCCCGGTGGGCTGGAGGTTATCTACGCTAACGGCGATACCGCACCCGCCGAACTGGTGGGCACAGACAGGTTCGCGGATCTGGCGGTGCTCAAGGTACAGCCCCCCGTGCCTGCAACCCTGCCGCTGGGCGATTCCAACAGCCTTAGAGTCGGGCAAACCGTGATAGCCATCGGTTCGGCGCTGGGCAACTTCCGCAACACGGTCACCGTGGGCGTGGTCAGCGGGCTGGACCGCACCCTGCGTGACCCGGAGAGCGGGGTCAATCTAGAGAACATGATACAGACCGATGCGGCCATCAACCACGGCAATTCTGGGGGGCCGCTGGTCAACCTGTCCGGGGAGGTGATAGGCATCAACACCGCCGTG